>DASSIU010000307.1:0-2430 GCA_035691585.1 Sphingomicrobium sp.
TGCCGCCGACAAGCTAGTGAAGCTGCCGGAATCCATTCCCACGGAGCAGGCGGCGGCGATGATGCTGCAGGGGCTGACGGCCGAGATGCTGCTTCGGCGGGTCTATCGAGTAAAAGCCGGCGAGACGATCCTGGTCCAGGCCGCGGCAGGCGGTGTCGGCTTGATCCTCTCCCAATGGGCAAAGGCGATCGGCGCGACGGTGATCGGCACCGTAGGCAGCGACGAAAAGGCGGAACTCGCCCGCGCCCACGGTTGCGATTATCCGATCGTCTACACGCGCCAGGACTTCGTCGCCGAGGTTAAGCGGATCACCGACGGAAGGAAGCTGCCGGTGGTCTATGACGGTGTCGGCCGCGACACGTTCATGAAGTCGCTCGATTGCCTTCACCGGCGCGGGATGATGGCCAGCTACGGCAACGCCTCTGGCCCGGTCGAACCATTCCCGGCGACGCTTCTCGCGCAGAAAGGCTCGCTGTTTCTCACGAGACCGACGCTGTTCGATTATGTGGTCACGCGCGACGAGCTTGAGCAGGCGTCGGCCGAGCTGTTCGCCGTCATTGAGAGTGGCAAGGTCAAGATCGAGGTGAAGCAACGCTTTCCGCTGAAGGACGCCGCCGAAGCGCACCGCGCTCTCGAAAGCCGCAGAACCAGCGGCTCGACCGTCCTCACCATCTGAGCCGCCGCCTTCACATTTTGCGCACGCGCAGCTAAGGCTCCGCGACTTTTCGCCGGAACAGAGAGGAATCGCTTGGCCAAGGAAGAATTGCTCGAGATGCGCGGACAGGTGGTCGAGCTGCTGCCCAATGCGATGTTCCGCGTCCGCCTCGAGAACGGCCACGAGGTTCTTGGCCACACCGCCGGCAAGATGCGCAAGAACCGCATCCGTGTGCTGACCGGCGATGAAGTCCTCGTCGAAATGACACCCTACGATCTGACCAAGGGCCGAATCACCTATCGGTTCATGCCTGGCCGCGGAGGCCCGCCCGGTTATCCGTGATGCGTCTGGTCCTCGCGTCCGCGAGTCCGCGCCGTCTCGACCTGCTCGCCCGCATCGGAGTCACGCCTGACGCGGTCGTTCCTGCCGACATCGACGAATGCGTACCGAGGGGCGAATTGCCCCGGCAACATGCGCTACGGCTGGCTCGGGAGAAGGCGGAAGCGATCGCCGCGAAGGAGCCGAACGCGCTGGTGCTCGGCGCCGACACAGTCGTCGCGGTCGGTCGACGAATCCTTCCAAAAGTCGAAGACGAGGCGACCCTTCGCGCCTGCCTGAAACTCCTGTCCGGACGCCGACATCGGGTCCTGACCGGCGTCGCGCTCGCAATTCCCGGCCACGGGCTTCGCGAACGCCTCGGCGAAACGATGATCGCCATGAAGCGGCTAAGCGCGGAGGAGATCGACTATTACGCCAGCCACGGCGAATGGCGCGGAAAGGCCGGGGGCTACGCCCTCCAGGGCTATGGCGAAGTCTATGTCCGGCACATCGCCGGAAGCTACTCGAACGTCGTCGGACTTCCGCTCGCCGAGACGAGGGTGCTTCTGAAATCGGCGGGCTACCCGCTTGCCTGAGTGGCTGATCGAGCGGGGCATCGGCGAAACCCGCGCGGCATTTGTCGACAGCGGGGAAATCCTCGAGGCACGCATCGAGCTCGAAGGCACTGTCCCCGCGGGGAATGTCATCAAGGCGCGGCTCGTCAATCGTGGCATCGACGGCCGCAACGCAATCGCGGTCGCCCAAGGCGGCACCGAATATATGCTTCCGAACGGAGCGCTGGGTGTTGCGCAGGGCGCGACCGTGACGATCGAGGTCAGGCGGGAGGCGATCCCGGGCAGCGAGCCGTGGAAGCTCCCGCTCGCCCGCCTCACAGACCAAGCCCCGCAAACGACGCGAACCCTGGCTGAGCGCCTGTCCGCCCGTGATCTCGCATTCCCGGCGGTGCGCGACGAATTGGGCACCTCGGGGTGGGACGACCTCATCGAGCAAGCGCGGACCGGGGAGATTACCTTCGCGGGCGGCGAACTGCGCGTCTCGGTGACGCCGGCGATGACGCTGATCGACGTCGACGGCTATTTACCGCCCGACGAACTCTCGGTGCTCGGGGCCGATGAGGCGGCGCGCGCCGTCCGCCGGCTGGACATCGGCGGATCGATCGGGATCGATCTCCCGACCTCCGGCAGCAAATCCGCGCGGCAGGCGGCCGCAAGGGCCATCGATGCCGTCCTGCCAAAGCCGTTCGAACGAACGGCGGTGAATGGCTTCGGGTTCATCCAGCTGGTCCGGCTGCGCAACCGGCCTTCGCTGGCGGAGCTTGGACAGGACCGGGCGCCGTTTGAGGCCAGGGCCCTGCTTCGACGAGCCGCACTGCATGGCTCCGGCAAAAAGCGGTTGGTGGCCAGTCCCGCAGTCATCGCGATCCTCCAGCATCGCTC
>DASSIU010000308.1:0-6334 GCA_035691585.1 Sphingomicrobium sp.
GCGCGCTACCGCCGGTTCATCGACGAGAGCCTGTGCCCGTTCGTCGAGCTTCCGGGTGTCGCGGTTCTCGGGATCAACACCGCTCGCTCGCTGACCTTCAAGGACGGGCGAATCAACAAGCAGCAGATCGCCTTCATCCGCGAGACCTTCTCGCGCACGCCGAGCGACGCGGTGCGCATCCTGGTGACTCACCATCCCCTGTTCGCGCTGGAAATTGGCGGCGAGGTCGAGCGGGCGATCGGCCGGCAGGAGCTGGCGCTCGACGCGATCGAGGAATCGGGTGTCGACATGGTTTTAGCGGGTCATCATCATCATGCATCGAGCCAGGACGCGAGCGACCTCGTGACCCGCGCGGGCGGAGTGCTGGTGGTGCAAGCCGGGACGGCGACGTCCACCCGCGTGCGCGAGCAGGAGCAGAGCTTCAACATCATCGACATCGGCGACGGCAGCGTGACGATCACGGTGCATGCCTGGAAGGATGACGAATTCCGTCCGAGTGACTCGAGGCGCTACGAGTCGAATGACGGCCGCTGGTCGTTGCTCAAGGCGCCCGCCCACGCCTAAGGGCGCGGCATGACTATTCCCGAAGGCTTCGATCTCGATGAATTCGTGCGGCGCGTGCTGGCCGAAGATCTCGGCAAAGGCGGCGACGTTACGTCCAGGGCGACCATTGCCGAGGATGCGCGATTCACCGCCGAGATGAATGCGCGCCAGGCGATTGTCGTCGCCGGGATCGAGGTTGCGGCGGCCTTTTTTCGCGCGCTCGACGCCCAGGTCCAAATTGAGCTGCTGGCGAATGATGGCGAGGGCGTCGAACATGGCGCGACCCTCATGCGCCTCGGTGGGAATGCTCGGGCGATGCTCGCCGCCGAGCGTCCGGCGCTGAACACGCTGCAGCATCTTTCCGGGGTTGCGATGCTCACCCGCCAATATGTCGATGCCATCGCCGACACCGGAACGGTGCTGCTCGACACGCGCAAGACCATTCCGGGCCTGCGCATTCTCGAAAAGTTCGCGACGCGCATGGGCGGGGCGCACAACCACCGCATGCGCCTCGATGACGGGATACTCATCAAGGACAATCACGTCGCGGTGTGCGGCGGCGTGGCCGAAGCCGTGCGGCGCGCAAAGGCTGCGAACACGACTTTGCAGGTCCAGGTCGAGGTCGACCGCATCGACCAGATTGAACCTGCGCTTTCGGCAGGCGCCGATCGGTTGCTGCTCGATAACATGGACCCGCGATTGCTCCGGGAAGCAGTGCGCATCGTCGCTGGACGAGTTCCACTCGAGGCCTCCGGCGGAGTCACGCTGGAAACCATTCGGTTCATGGCCGAAACCGGGGTTGATTTCATCTCGCTCGGACGGATCACCCAATCCGCTCCGGCGGTCGATATCGGCCTCGATTACTCGCTTGCGGAGAAGTAGGTGGCACTCGCGAAGATAGTAGGCAAGCTTATCGATTCCTGACCGCAACGTTCAGACGCATGACAGCTTGTCGAGCGTATTTCGGATGACAGATGGCCGTGAGTCCCTCCTCGGCCTGCATGTGAATCGGAGGAAACGACGATGTTCAAGAAAGCGATGCTCGCATTATCCGCGGCCAGCATGTTCGCCATCCCGTCGGCGGCCAGCGCGCACGACTGGGGCTATTACCGCTATGGCTACGGCTATCGCCATTATCCGCGCTCCACGACCGTGATCTCGGTCGGCTACGGCGCACCCGCTTATGGCTACGCCTACGGCTATCCGGCTTATGGCTATGGGTACGGCTATCCCGCCTATGGCTACGGCTACCCGGCTTACGGCTACAACTATCCCAGCAACTACGGCTATGGTTATGGCTATAACGGCTACTGCCGCAACAACACGGCTACCGGCGCGGCGATCGGCGGCATTGCCGGCGCGGTGCTCGGCAGCTCCGTCGCCGAGGGCGGCCATCATTACGTCAACCGCTTCGGACGTATCCGCTACGACAGGAGCGAGAAGGGCGTCGGAGCAGTGGTCGGCGGACTGATCGGCGCGGTCGCGGGCGGCGCAATCGCCAGCGGCAACTGCGGCTACTAAGTCGCCAGGACTTTCGTCCGACTAGAGCGGGGCTTCGGAACCACCGAGGCCCCGCTTTAACTTTTTTCGCGCATTGATGACGATCCGTCCTATATGGACGCGGCGAGAGGGCGCGTTCGGCGTCCGGGAGACGGGATTTGTTCAAGGGCCTCAAGCCCATCCTTTACGGCGGACGCGAGGTATGGCCGCTGATCGAAGGCGGCAAGGGGGTGTCGGCCACCAACCACGCCAGCAGCGGCGCCTGGGCGGCGGCGGGCGGCATCGGCACCGTCTCGGCGGTCAATGCGGACAGCTACGATCCGCTCGGCCGGATCATCCCGCAAATCTACGAGGGCCTCACGCGCCGTGAGCGGCACGAGGAGCTGATCAAATATGCGATCGACGGCGCGGTCGCGCAGGTCCATCGCGCTTACGAGATCGCCTCGGGCAAGGGCGCCATCAACATCAATGTGCTGTGGGAAATGGGCGGCGCGCAACGCGTGCTTCACGGAGTCCTGGAGCGCACCAAGGGCCTGGTCAGCGGAGTCACCTGCGGCGCGGGCATGCCCTACAAGCTCTCCGAGATCGCGGCATCCTACGGCGTCAATTACCTGCCGATCATCAGTTCGGCGCGTGCCTTCAGCGCCTTGTGGAAGCGCGCCTATCACAAGGCCGCCGAATGGCTCGCCGCCGTGGTGTACGAGGACCCGTGGCTTGCCGGCGGGCACAATGGACTTTCGAATGCCGAGGACCCGCGCAAGCCGCAGGACCCCTATCCCCGAGTCAAGGCGCTGCGCGACACGATGCGCGAGCAGGGAATCGCCGACAGCGTTCCGATCGTCATGGCCGGCGGAGTCTGGCGGCTCGACGAGTGGGATCACTGGATCGACAATCCCGAGCTCGGGCAGATCGTCTTCCAGTTCGGAACCCGCCCGCTCCTGACTCAGGAAAGCCCGATCCCGCCCGAGTGGAAGGCGCGGCTGATGACGCTCGAGGAAGGCGACGTGCTGCTGCACCGCTTTTCGCCGACCGGCTTTTATTCCTCCGCCGTGCGCAATCCCTTCCTTCGCAACCTAGAAGCGCGCAGCGAGCGCCAGATCGCCTACACCAAGGAGCCGATCGGCGACCACCATTTCGAGCTCGACGTCGGCGTCGGCAAGAAGAAGAACTACTGGGTGACCAAGGGCGACCTGATCCACGCGCGCGAATGGTATGCCCGCGGCTTCACGAGTGCCATGAAGACCCCAGACGACACGCTCATCTTCGTTGCGCCGGAGGAGGAGAAGCAGATCCGCGTCGACCAGGCCGAGTGCATGGGCTGCCTCAGCCAGTGCGGCTTTTCGTCCTGGGCGGACAATGAAAAGAATTCGACCGGTCGCCTCGCCGACCCGCGCAGCTTCTGCATCCAGAAGACGCTGCAGGATATCGCCCACGGCGGTCCCGTCGAGCAGAACCTGATGTTCGCCGGCCACGCAGCCTTCCGCTTCAAGAGCGACCCGTTTTATTCGAACGGCTTCATCCCGACGGTGAAGCAGCTCGTCGATCGGATCCTGACGGGGGCGTGATGCCGCGCTCGTTCGTCGCCCCCGCGAAGGCGGGGGTCCATGTAAGAGCAATAAAGAAATGGATTCCAGCCTTCGCTGGAATGACGATTGCGATCGCGACCCCCGCGCTCGCTCAGGAGAAGCAGCCGCCCTACTGGGCGTCGATCGCCAGCGGGCAGGCGATGACCCACACCGGTCCGGGGCGCAACTATCCCAACGTCTGGCTCTATCAGCGCCGCGACCTGCCGGTTCGGGTGGTCAAGAAATATGAGAATTGGCGGCTGATCCAGGACCCCGACGGCGCGCAGGGCTGGATGCTGGTGACCTTCCTCAGCGACCGGCGCACGGCGATCGTCAAGCCGGGCGAGCCGAGGCCGGTGCGTGTGGGCCCGTATGACGGGGCAAAGGTCGCCTACGATGCCGAGCCGGGCGTGGTAGGACGTATCAGCAAATGCCGCGACGGCTGGTGCCGGATCGATATCGGCAACAAGCGCGGCTACGTCAGCGCGTCCGATATTTGGGGCCTGAGCGACGGCGAGGTGGTCAGCTAGTCTCCGCCCTATTGCCGAAAGCGTCGCTCCTCACGCTCCCGGCAACCGCAGGATGTGCTTGGCGACGATGCCCAGCTGGATTTCGCTCGTCCCGCCCTCGATGGAATTGCCCTTCGATCGCAGCCAGGTGCGGGCGGTGCTTCCATTCTCCCACTCCAGGGCGCTGCTTCCACCCGCGGCCATCGCCAGCTCGTTGCGGCGCTTGTTGAGCTCGGTACCGGCATATTTCATCATGCTGGGCGAGGCGGGATGCGCTTCGCCAGCTTTCCACATCGCCGCGAACCGCTCGCTCATCGCGGCGAAGGCAAGCGCGTCGACATCGAACGCGGCGATCTCCGCGCGGAGAAACGGATCGACGGGCTTCACCACCGGCCCGAGCATGACGCTCGACCCTCCGGTGCCCAGGCCCATGCCGGCGATCATCTCGCGTTCGTGGCCCAAGAGGTACTTGGCGACGTCCCAGCCCTTGTTGACCTCGCCGACGATCTGCTCCTTCGGCACCTTCACGTCGTCGAAGAAGGTCTCGCAGAAGGGCGACGACCCGCTGATCAGCAGGATCGGCCTGGTCGAGACGCCGGGCGTTTCCATGTCGAACAGCAGGAAGCTGATCCCGCCCTGCTTGGATTCGGCCGAGGTGCGGACCAGGCAGAAAATCCAGTCGGCCTTGTCGGCATAACTGGTCCACACCTTCTGGCCGTTGACCAGCCAGTGGTCGCCCTTGTCCTCCGCTTTGGTCTGAAGACCCGCGAGATCGGAGCCGGCTCCCGGCTCCGAATAGCCCTGGCACCAGCGGATTTCGCCGCGTGCGATCGCCGGGAGATAGTGCCGCTTCTGCTCCTCGGTCCCGAACTTGAGAAGTGCGGGCCCGAGCATCGAGACGCCGAAGCTGGTGAGCGGCGGCCGGGCCCCGATGCGCTGCATCTCCTCCTTCAGCACCCGGGCTTCGGCTGTAGTGAGCCCACCGCCGCCATAATCCTTCGGCCAGTCGGGCACGGTCCAGCCGCGCTCGGCCATGACTTGCAGCCATTGCCGCTGCGCATCCGACTGAAATGTCCAGTTGCGACCGCCCCAGCAGATGTCTGTCTCCGACCGGATCGGCTTACGCATTTCCGCCGGGCAATTGGCCTCAAGCCAGGTGCGGGTTTCGGTTCGGAAGCTGTCGAGGTCAGTCATGATCTTTCGCAACTTCCATCTGGTTCGAGAGGTCACGATCGATCGCAATCTGCTCAATCGCCTTCAATCGGGCTTCGACGCGCTCCACGTGAGCGCCATATTGAGCGGCACGTTCCGCGGTCTGCTCGGCGATCAACCGGCCCATTCTCTCCTTGTAATGGAGCCATTGCCGGAATCCGATCCAAATCATCGTCAGGATCATGATCCCGAACACCGCCATGATCAGCAGCGTTTCCTGGTAGGCGAAAACTTCGACGATGCTGTGCTTCACATCAACCTCCTCGCCTCGCCGCGAATCGTCACACCATAGCACGTATTAGTGAAGCAATACAGTAAGGCAGTAGTTCTCGGGGACACTATGCCAACCAAATCCCCACCAGCGCCGCGAATGCGACCAACAGCAGGAAGAAGTTCATCGGCACCAGCAGCGCTGCCGGAATCGGCTTGATGTCCGGGTGCGGCGAAACCGGCGCGCCCCTCAGCTCCCGCCATACCGCCGCGACCAGGCAGAAGCCGGCGAAGACGATGAGCACCGTGCCGGTGAGCTTGCCGACCCATTGGGGCAGGATGTCCTTGACGAGCGCCCGCGCGCCGATCCCTGCCGCCAGCGCCGCCAGCGCCGTACGCACCCAGGCGGCATAGGTCCGTTCGGCGGCGAGGAGCGTGCGGTCGCCGGCGAGAATGGTGCGCCGGTCGGCGCTGTCGCTGAGCTCGGTGGCGCTGCGCTCGACTGCGCGCGCGCTGCGCTTGATCTCCGTCGACTCTTTGCGGATCTGCTTGCGTTCGCGGGCGGCAGGATCGTCCATGGCCCCTCCTGCGAGACGGAATAGCGGTGCATTTCGCGCACTTGCAAGGCTGTCAGCAGCGGCCTAGCGGCCTCAGCCGGAGACCCGCCATGGAAGATGTGATGGAAAAGCCGACTACCAGCCCGATTTCGACCCGCAAGCATGGCGACGTGCTCATCGTCCTGTCCAACAACCCTCCGGTGAACGCGCTCGGAGCGGCGGTTCGGCAGGGGCTGGT
>DASSIU010000309.1:0-19730 GCA_035691585.1 Sphingomicrobium sp.
TATCGAACCAATCTGATCGGATCGGACGGGCAGGCATTGAACAATGCCTTGTTCCAGCTTCCCGGTCGACGAATCTCCAACGCCCCGCTGTGGACGGTCACTGGATCGGCGGCCTGGACCCCGCGGTTGTGGGGGGACATCCGTGGTCTCGTCTATTTCGATGGCCGCTACATGAGCAGCTTCAACACGGGCTCGGACCTCGACATCGAGAAGACCCAGAAGGGCTTCACCGTGTTCAACGCCAGGGTCGGCATCCACGGGCCGGACGATGCCTGGGCGATCGAGTTGTGGAGCCAGAATCTGTTCAACAAGAACTACATCCAGGTCGCGTTCGACGCCCCGGTGCAGGGCAGCGGGACGACCCGGGCAGTCCAGGCTGGAT
This sequence comes from Sphingomicrobium sp., assembly GCA_035691585.1. Lineage (GTDB taxonomy): Bacteria > Pseudomonadota > Alphaproteobacteria > Sphingomonadales > Sphingomonadaceae > Sphingomicrobium. The sequence continues at coordinate 383 of DASSIU010000309.1, forward strand.
TCATCGCCCGCTCGACCCAGTTGTACGGTGCATTCCTCGGCGAGCCGCGGACGTTCGGAGTGACATTGCGGACCAAGCTAGGCTTCGCCCGGGCAGCGCCGCCGCCTCCGCCGCCCCCGCCGCCGCTGCCACCGGCGACGCAGACTTGCCCGGATGGTTCGGTGATCGCCGCGACGGCGACCTGCCCGGCGCCTCCGCCACCGCCGCCGCCACCTCCGCCACCCCCGCCGGCGCAGCGCGGCGAGCGCGGCTGATCGAAGTCATTGAAGGTTGAGAAAGGCCTCGTCCAATGGACGGGGCCTTTTTCGTTATGCGGCCTTGGCCTCGGCGGGATCACGTGCTGCGGCGAGGAGCGCGGAGCGAAGGAATTCGGCCTCTTCCGGGCCCAGCTTCTTGCCGTCGGCATTTGTGAGATAGAAGACGTCGACCGCGCGCTCGCCGTACGTCGCGATGTGCGCGGAATGCACGGTGAGCCCCTGCTCATGTATGGCGCGGGCTAACGCGGCCAGCAGCGCTGGGCGATCGCGGGCGTTGACCTCGACGACCGTCGTGCGCGTTGAGGCTCGATCGGCCATGGCTACTGACGGAGCCACCTCGAAAGCCGCGCTCCGCCGCTGGAGCTCGGTGATTGGAAGCGCAGGTGGGTCACTGCGGGTCAGCGCGGACTCCACCGCCTTGATCAACCGTCCACGGAGCCGTCTGTCGCCATAGGGTTGCCCTTTCCCGTCGAGCACCAGAAGGTTGTCGAGTGCCATGCCGTCGCGCGTGGTGTGGATTCGCGCATCGATGATGTTTGCGCCGGCGACGGCGAGGCCCGCGCAAATGCGGTAGAACAAACCTTCGCGATCCGGCGTGAACACGCTGACGCGCGTCGCGCCGCTTTCGGGATCGTCTTCCACAAGAATGTTGGGCGCAGCGTCGCCGATATGGGCTTCGGCGGCAGCGACCTGCAGCGCATTTGCAAGTTGCCACGCCGGCGGTTCGGCGAGCCAGTAGCTGTCGGGAAGGCGCCGAGCATGGGCTCGAGCGGCGCTCGTTTTCCAACCCAGGCGCTCGGCTAGTTCGCGCTGGCGCCGCTCGACGATTTCTGCCCGACCGTGCTGCTTGTGACCGAGCCGGAGCCGCTCCTCTGCAGCTTCGAACAGGGTTCGGAGCAGCGTTCGCTTCCAGTCATTCCAGATGCCCGGCCCGACTGCCCGGATATCGACGACCGTCAGTACCAAGAGCAGCCGCAAGCGCTCGGGACTCTGGACCTGGTGGGCGAAGTCCTCGATCGTCTTGGGATCGGCAAGGTCGCGCTTGAACGCGGTCGAGGAGAGCAGCAAATGGTGACGGACCAGCCATGAGACGGTCTCCGTCTCCGCCTGATCGAGTCCGAACCTCGGGCCCAGCTTGAGCGCGATTTCCGCGCCGATCATACTGTGATCGCCGCCACGGCCCTTGGCGATGTCGTGCAGAAGGACCGCGACATAAAGCACGCGCCGCGACGCGATCTGCCGGAAGATCGCGGTCGAGATCGGGTGCTGCTGCTTCAATTCGCCGCGCTCGATGGCCGCCAGCAAGCCGATGGCGCGGATCGAATGCTCGTCGACCGTATAGTGGTGGTACATATCGAACTGCATCTGCGCCACGACGCGGCCGAAATCCGGAACGAAGCGCCCGAACACGCCGGCTTCATTCATCCAGCGCAACACCACCTCGGGCTGGTGGACCGAGGTCAGGACTTCCATGAACAGCTCGTTGGCGCGCGGATCGGCACGCACGTGGCGGTCGATCAGCGGTGCGTCACGGCTCGCCGCGCGCATGGCGGTCGGGTGAATCTCAAGCTGTTCCCGCGCCGCGAGTGCGAACAGCTCCAGCAGGCGCACCGGCTTCGATCGAAAGAAGTCGTCGCCCGGGATCGAAATCCGGCCACGGTCGAGGACGAAGCCTGACAGATGCTTCGGTCGCCGGCGGATGGTCGGGAGAGCGAAGCGAAAGCCCTTCTTGCCGAGCTGCTCATCGAGTTGCGCGAGGAACACGCCGGTGAGGTCCCCGACCGTCTTTGCGTTGAGGAAGTAGAATTGCATGAATCGCTCGACGGCCGATTTTCCGGGCCGGTCGGCGTAGCGCATGATTTCGGCGATGCGCGGCTGATATTCGAAGCTGAGCCGCTCCTCGGCGCGACCGGCGAGAAGATGCAAGTGACAGCGCACCGACCAGAAGAAGCGCTCGGCGCGGTCGAAGCGGCGAAACTCCGCGGCAGTGAGAAGGCCCGCCTTCACGAGGTCGGCGGGGCGCTCGACGCCCTTCACATATTTGCCGATCCAGTAGAGGGCGTGGAGGTCGCGGAGGCCGCCCTTGCCGTCCTTGACGTTGGGTTCGACCACGTAGCGGCTGTCGCCCATGCGGATGTGGCGTTCGTCGCGCTCCGCGAGCTTGGCCGCAACGAATTGGGCGGCCGTGCCCGATACGACGTCCTTGCGAACTCGCGCGACCGCCCGGTCGAACAGCTTTTCATCCCCCCAGAGCCAACGCGCTTCCAGGAAGGCCGTCCGGATCGTCATGTCCTTCTTCGCGAGGGTGACAAGCTGCGGGATCGAGCGAATCGAATGGCCCACCTTCAGCTTGAGGTCCCAGAGGAGATGGAGGATCGCCTCGGCCGCTCCTGCCTGATCGGCAGTCGGCGCCTTCGCGGTCAGAAACATGAGGTCGAGGTCGCTGTAGGGCGCCATCTCGCCGCGGCCGGTGCCACCGAGGCCGACCAGCGCCAGCCCTTCGGGCGGCTTGTCGAGAAGGCGCTCAGCCACGAAATCGTAAGCGAGCCGAACGAGTTGATCATGGAGGAATGCAGTCGCCTGAGCCGCTGCCCGCCCGTTTCCCGGTTCTTCAATGAGGCGCCTGGCGATTTCGGTGCGCCCATGTTCAAGCGCGCCGCGCAGGACAGACGCGGCTTCACAGCCAAGCCTCTTGCCCGGCGAAAGCGCACGGAGGCGGTCGGCAATGGCGCGTCGTTCGATGATCGCGCGCTGCTCAGCCAGGCTCTCGTGACCGCCGGTCGCCATGCTGCTTCCTTCGCATGCAATCGCCAACCGAGGACAGATCAAATTTCGGTATTCTGGACGAAGAAGGAACTGCAGCTATATCGACGCGATGCAATTGCGGCAGCAGGCTCTCGAAGACGAAGCGCGGCGCGGCGTCCTCGCTTTGCAACGCGGCGATTTCGCCGCTGCGCGCGACGCATTTGCCGTGGTCACCTCGTCGGGGACGGCTTCACCTCAGGCGTGGTTATTTTATGCACAGGCCTGCGAAGGCATCGACGACGAGAATTTGTTGCCTGCGCTCGACAAGGTCTTGGCAGCCGACCCGGGCAATCCGTTCGCCTTGCTGATGAAGGGCGACCTGTTTGCGAGGCGCGGTGACGATCGGGCGTCCGTGTCCTTTTATCGCATGGGGCTGCGCCGCACCGCGGAGCTGGGGCAGCTTCCGGGCGACCTGTCAGATCGGGTCCAACGAGCGGAAGCCGCCGTCGCAGCGGCGGAAGCGCGGTTCGAGCGTCAACTGCACGAGGCACTGGACGCGCGCGGCATCCGGAAAATGCCTCCTCGCTTCGCTGAAGCCGTTGACATCGCCTCGGGCAAGAGGCCGATTTATCTGCAGGAGCCGACGAATTTCTATTTTCCAGGCCTGCCGCAGGTCGCCTGGTATTCCGCCGATATATTCACATGGGCGGCGGAACTGGAAGCGGCCGTTCCCATGATGCGCGGCGAGATCGAAAGGTTACTCGTCGGCGAGCAGGGGCTCGAACCTTATGTGCAAGAAGAAGCCGCGCGCGCCTCACGCGGCCATAGCTTGCTCAACGATGTCCGGTGGAGCGCTTTTCACCTGTTCCGAAACGGCGAGCGTATCGACGAGAATGCCGACCGATGCCCCGAGATCATGCGGCTGCTCGAGCTTCCGCCGATGCCGCGAATCAGGGGGCGGTCTCCCATGGCGCTTATCTCGATCTTGCAACCTGGCACGCACATCCCGCCACACCATGGCATGACGAATACGCGGCTGATCTGCCACATCCCGCTCCTGGCGCGGTCGGGCTGCCGGTTGAGAGTCGCCGGCGAGAGTCGCGAAGTCCTCGAGGGCAGGGCAATGATCTTCGACGATAGCTTCGAGCATGAGGCGTGGAACGACAGCGACTCTGTGCGCGCGGTACTGCTGTTCGGAATTTGGCGGCCGGAGATTGACGAGGAAGAGAGGATCGCGCTGACTGCGATGTTTGAAGCCGCGACGGGCTACGGCGCGTTTCCCGAAGAGTGAACCAGTCGCTTTAGCTCGTATAGCTTGTCGAGTGCTTCGCGCGGTGTGAGGGAATCCGGTTCAATGGATTCGAGAGCGGCGGTCACGGGGTCCGCGCCATGCTCGGGCTCAGCGGCAGCGGCGAACAGCGGCAGATCGTCGAGCCCAGCTGCAATCCCGCCAGTCGCATCGCGGCCGGCCTCGAGCTTCGCGAGCACCGAGCGTGCGCGGGCGACGACCGCCGGCGGCAGTCCAGCGAGCTTGGCGACGGCGATTCCATAACTGCGGTCTGCCGCACCGTCGGCGACTTCGTGCAACAGGACGAGGTCGCCCTTCCACTCGCGCGCGCGGACATGGTGCAGGGACAAAGAATCCAGACGTCCCGCGAGCCGTGTCAGCTCATGGTAGTGGGTCGCGAACAGGGTGCGGCATTTGAGCTGGTCGTGCATCGCCTCAACGACGGCCCAGGCGATGGCGAGCCCGTCATAGGTCGATGTGCCGCGGCCGATCTCGTCGAGGATCACCAGGCTGCTCGGAGTGGACTGAGCAAGGATCGCCGCAGTTTCGACCATCTCGACCATGAAGGTGGAACGGCCGCGCGCAAGATTGTCCGACGCCCCGACGCGGCTGAACAGACGGTCAACGATACCGATCTTTGCGCGGGAAGCAGGCACGAAGCTGCCGGCTTGCGCAAGCAGTGCAATCAGTGCGGTTTGGCGCAGGAAGGTGGACTTGCCTCCCATGTTCGGACCGGTGATCAGCCAGAGGCGATCATTGGGACCCATGGAGAGGTCGTTGGCGACGAACTGCTCGCCGGTGTCGCGTAGCGCGGCCTCAACGACCGGATGGCGGCCGGCCTCGATTTCGAGGCATGGCTGATCGGTCAGACGCGGCAGCGTCCAGCTGCCTTCCGCCGCCCGATGCGCATGGCTCGCCGCAACGTCAATGCGCGCGACGGCCTCAGCGGCCTTGGTGATCTGCGCCGCCGCTGAAACGGCGAGGAGGGTCAGTTCCTCGGCGTGCGCAGCTTCGGCGGCGAGCGCGTGAGCCCCAGCCTCGATTACACGGCTCGCCTCGTCGTGAAGTTCGGACGAATTGAAGCGGACAACTCCGGCGAGGGTCTGGCGGTGCGTGAATCCGCTATCGGGGCTCATCAGCTTGTCGGCGTGACGCGCCGAAACCTCGACATGATAGCCGAGCACCGCATTATGCCGGATCTTCAGCGAGCTGATTGCGGTCGAATCACGATATCGAGCTTCGAGCGCAGCAATGGCCCGCCGTCCGTTGGACGCGGCGTCGCGCAGTGCATCGAGGTCCGGGTCATAGCCTTCGGCGATGTACCCGCCCTTCGACCAATCGAGCGGCGGCGAGGCGACCAGGGCCACGCTGAGCTTCTCGACGAGCGCCTCGTGCCCCCTCAGCCTCGGCAGCAAGCTATCCAATAGCCGCGGTCGCTCGCTTTCCTCTTGAAGCGCGTCGCAGAGCGCGTGGGCAGCTGCGAGACCGTCGCGCAGCAGGGCGAGGTCGCGAGGGCCACCCCTTCCGGCCGCAAGACGAGCCAGAGCCCGGCTGAAATCGGGCATCGCCTTCAGCGCGACACGCACCCGCTCGCGGCGGATGGCGCCCTCGTGAAGCCACGCGACGAGCGCGAGCCGTTGCTCGATCGCGCGGATGTCGGTCAGCGGCGCTGCGATGTCCTCGCAGAGAAGGCGCCGTCCCGCCGCCGTCTGGCAGCGGTCGATTTCGCCCAGCAGGCTGCCTGCAACGCTGCCGGAGACGGAGCGGGTCAGTTCGAGGCTCTCGCGGGTCGCGGCGTCGATCGCCATGTGGCTGGCGCGGGCGATCCGACGCGGCGCGTCGAGCAGGATTCCGGCACTTTTCTGGGTCGCATCGAGATAGGCGAGCAGGCCGCCCGCGGCGGCCAGTTCGGCGCGAGACGGTGAACCCAGTCCGTCGAGCGTGGCTAGACCGAAGCGGGATTTGAGCGCCCGTTCACCGGCGAGGCTGTCGAACCCGCCCTTGCCTGCGGACGCGCGGATGCCGGGGATCGAAGAGTCCGCAATGGTTTCGGCGGGTGACAGCCGCGCCAGTTCGGCGGCAAGCTCACCAGGACCGCAGCTCACCAGCTCGAAACGACCGGTTGAAATGTCCGCCGCAGCGATCGACCATTCCTCGCCCGCACGGCCGATCGCGGCGAGCCAGTTGGCCGAGGATGACTCCAACAGGGTTTCCTCGGTCAGCGTTCCGGGCGTCACCAACCGGACGATTGCGCGGTCGACGAGCGCTTTGGATCCGCGCGCCTTGCGAGCTTCGGCAGGGCTCTCCGTCTGCTCCGCGATCGCGACTCGATGACCGGCCTTGATCAGCCGAGCAAGGTACGACTCCGCCGAATGGATCGGCACTCCGCACATTGGAATCGGCTCGCCGGCGTCTTCGCCGCGCTTCGTCAGCGCGATGTCGAGACAGGCCGAGGCAGTCCTTGCATCGTCGAAGAACAGCTCGAAAAAATCGCCCATCCGGTAGAACAGCAGCGCGTCGCCGGCCTCGTCCTTGAGGCGGCGGTACTGGGCCATCATCGGGGTAGGAGCGTCAGCGCGGGCCATGGCCGAACCGTAGCCGCTTCAATCGTCATGCTGAACTTGATTCAGCATCGATTTCCGCGTTCGGCGATGGTTTCCGAATAGACGTTGATTCAAGTTCAGGGTGACGGAAGGGGAGTCACAAGCTAACCCGGCCCGCCATGTCGGAAAGCAACATCAAATATACCGACGCCGAGGCGCTGGAGTTCCACTCCCGCGGGCGGCCGGGGAAGCTCGAGATCATCGCCTCCAAGCCGATGGCGACCCAGCGCGACCTCAGCCTTGCCTATTCGCCGGGAGTTGCGGTCCCCGTCCGAGCGATCGCCGCGGATCCGGGCTGCGCCTACGATTTCACCGCCAAGGGAAACCTCGTCGCAGTCATTTCCAATGGCACGGCGATCCTCGGTCTCGGGAACCTCGGTGCGCTCGCGTCGAAGCCGGTGATGGAAGGCAAGGCGGTGCTGTTCAAGCGCTTCGCCGACGTCGACGCGATCGACATCGAAGTGAAGACCGAGGACGCGACGCGCTTCATCGATGCGGTCGAACTGCTCGAGCCGAGCTTCGGGGGCATCAACCTCGAGGATATCGCCGCGCCCGACTGCTTCATCATCGAGCAGACGCTGCGCGAGCGGATGAACATCCCGGTGTTCCACGACGACCAGCACGGCACCGCGATCATCACCGCTGCCGGGCTCATCAACGCCTGCCTGCTGACCAAGCGAAAGCTCGCCGAGGTGAAGGTAGTGGTGAACGGAGCCGGCGCCGCAGCGATCGCCTGCACCGAGCTCATCAAGGCGATGGGAGTGCGCGGTGACAATGTGATCATGTGCGACCGCAAGGGCGTAATCTACAAGGGGCGGACGGACCTCGACCAATGGAAGTCCGCGCACGCCGCTGAGACGGACAAGCGAACGCTGGCCGAGGCGTTGAAGGGTGCCGACGTTTTCCTCGGCCTGTCGGCGGCGAACGTCGTCAGCCAGGACATGGTGAAGTCGATGGCGAAGGAGCCGATCATCTTCGCCATGGCCAATCCCGATCCTGAGATTTCGCCCCCGGAAGCGAAGGCCGCGCGCCCAGACGCGATCATTGCCACCGGCCGGTCGGACTTTCCGAACCAGGTCAACAACGTCCTCGGCTTCCCGTTCATCTTCAGAGGCGCGCTCGACGTCCGCGCAACGGCGATCAATGACGCGATGAAGATCGCCGCCGCCGAAGCCCTCGCCGAGCTGGCTCGCGAGCCGGTGCCGGAGGAGGTCGCAGCGGCGTACGGCGGACAGACGCAGAGCTTCGGACGCGACTACATCATCCCGGCGCCGTTCGACCCTCGGCTGATGGAGGTGGTCGCCTCGGCAGTTGCCGAAGCGGCGGTGCAAAGCGGTGTCGCGCAGAAACCGATCGCCAATATGGAGGCTTATCGGCAGCAGCTTCGGGCTCGCCTCAATCCCACCGTCGCGGTGATGAGCCTCGCTTACGAGAATGCCAAGGGCAACCCGAAGCGCGTGCTGTTCGCCGAAGGCGAGGAGCCCAACGTCCTTCGCGCCGCCATCGCCTTCAAGGAGGCGGGTTACGGGACTCCGGTGCTCGTCGGGCGTGAGGAAGTCCACGACCTGCTTCGCGAAATGGGAGTGGACGACCCGAAGGAATATGAGGTTCTCAACAGCCGCAACTCGCCGCTCGTCGGACGCGCGGTCGACTTCATCTACGCCAAGCACCAGCGCCATGGCATGCTTCGGCGCGAGGTCGAGAGGCTGGTCAACCAGGACCGCAACTATTTCGCCGCGGCGATGCTCGCGCTCGGCGAGGCCGATGCGATGATCACGGGCACGACCCGCCCGTTCAGCCAGTCGCTCCGGCAGGTAAGGCTGGTGATCGACGACGAGCCGGGGGTGACGCCGTTCGGAGTTACGGTCGTCGTCGGCCGGAGCCACACGGTGCTAGTCGCCGATACCGCCGTCACCGAGCGGCCCACCGCCGAGCAATATGCCGCGATCGCCATGCGCTCTTCGTCTTTCGCCCGGCGCATGGGCCTCGAGCCGCGGGTGGCGTTCACCAGCTACACGACGTTCGGCAACCCGCCTGGCGTGCACGTCGAGCGACTTCGCGACGCGGTGTGCATCCTCGACGGCTTCAAGGCTGATTTCGAATATGAGGGCGAAATGGCGCCCGACGTCGCGCTCAATTACGACATGCAGAAGCGCTTCTATCCATTCACGCGCCTCAGCGGACCGGCCAACATCCTGGTGATGCCGGGCCTCCAGTCGGCGAGCATTTCGGCGAAGCTGCTGCGCGAACTCGGCGGTGAGAGCGTGCTTGGACCCTATATGCTCGGGCTCGAGGATCCGGTGCAGATCGCCCCGATGACCGCGAGCGCATCGGACCTCGTGATGCTCGCCGTGCTCGCAAGCGGCGATGCCCATTCCAGGGCCCAGCGAGCCAGGACAAAAGGCGGGAGCTAGATCCGTTCGACCGAGCTGACCGGCTCGGCATCGCGCAACGCGGCAATGATCGCGTGCAGGTGGGCGAGGTCATGAACCTCGATATCGAGATGAAAGGTCTGGAAGCTGCCGTCGCGATGGACCAGCTGAAGGTTGACGATATTGGCGTGCTTGGCGCCCAAAATGCTCGACATGGTGCCGAGCGCACCGGGGATGTCGCGCAGGATCACCGCGAGCCGCGCGGCACCGCCGTCCGAGCCTTCGCCCCAGGCGAGATCGAGCCAGTCGGCGTCGATTCCGCTCGCCAGCGTGTCGCAGCCGATGACGTGGACCTCGATTTCCTCGTCCTCTCGGCGAAGCCCGACGATTCGGTCGCCGGGAATCGGATGACAGCATTGGGCGAGGTGATAAGCGACGCCCGGGGTGAGCCCCTTGATCGAGATCGCCTTGCGCTGGCCCATCGGCCGGAGCGCCACATCGGCGCCCGCTGAGCCGGGCATCAATGCTTCCATCAGGGCTTCGTCGCTCACCCGCTTGCGGGCGATGGCGATCATCAGCTCATCCTCGTTCTCGATCTTGAGCTTCTTGAGCGCGCGCTTGAGCGCCTCCTTGTCGAGCTCGGCGGGCAGACGCGCGACGATCTCGTCATAGATCTTGCGGCCGAGCTGGATCGTTTCGTCGCGCTCCTTGTGGCGCACGAACCGGCGAACTCCCGCGCGCGCCTTGCCGGTTGCGACGAAGCGCAGCCACGACGGTTGGGGGTGCTGAGCCTCGGAGGCAAGGATTTCGACCTGGTCGCCGTTTTCCAGCATGGTACGCAGCGGCACCACCCGTCCATTGACCTTGGCGCCGACCGTGCGGTCGCCGAGATCGGTGTGGACCGCATAAGCGAAATCGACCGGGGTCGCGCCCTTGGGCAACTGGATCAGCTCGCCTTTCGGGGTGAATGCGAAGATGCGATCCTGGTACATCGCCATCCGCGTATGCTCGAGCAGCTCCTCGGGGCTCTCCGCATGCTCGAGGATCTCCACGAGGTCGTCGACCCAGGGGACCGTGATGTCGTTCTTCGGCTTGCCTTCCTTGTAGGCCCAATGGGCAGCGAGGCCGCGTTCGGCCTGCTCGTGCATCTCGCGCGAACGAATCTGGATCTCGATCCGCATCTTGGAATCGTGGATGACCGAGGTGTGCAACGACTGGTAACCGTTGCGCTTGGGGGTCGAGATGTAGTCCTTGAAGCGGCCGGGAACCATCGGCCAGCGGCGGTGGATCAGCCCAAGCGCCCGATAACAATCGGCTACCTCGTCGACGACGATGCGGAAGGCCATCACGTCGGACAATTGCTCGAAGCTGATGTGTCGCTCGGCCATCTTCTTCCAGATGGAAAACGGGTGCTTCTGTCGCCCCAGAACTTCGGCGGTGAGGCCATTGTCGGCGAGGTAGAGCTGCAGGCCCAAACCGATGCGGCTGACCAGGTCGCCGCCGGATTCGGTCAGCTGGGTCAGCCGCCGGGTGATTGATGCAAAGGCGTCGGGCTCGAGCTCCCGAAATGCGAGCGTCTGCATCTCGGTCATCATCTCGTACATGCCGATGCGCTCGGCGAGCGGCGCATAGATGTCCATCGTCTCGCGCGCGATCCGGTGTCGCTTCTCTTCGGACGGGATATGATGGAGCGTGCGCATGTTGTGCAGCCGGTCGGCCAGCTTCACCAGCAACACCCGGATGTCGTCGGATAGAGCGAGCAGGAACTTGCGAAGGTTCTCGGCGGCACGCTCGTTTTCCGACTGCGCCTCGATCTTGCTGAGCTTGGTGACCCCGTCGACCAGCCGCGCGACATCCTTGCCGAACAGCTTTTCGATCTCGGCATTGGTTGCGAGCGTGTCCTCGATCGTGTCGTGGAGGATCGCGGTGGCGATGGTCTGGTCGTCGAGCTTGAGGTCCGTGAGGATCCCGGCGACTTCGATCGGGTGGCTGAAATAGGGGTCGCCGGACGCGCGCTGCTGGTCGCCGTGCGCCTTCATCGAGAAGACGTAAGCGCGATTGATCAGCCCCTCGTCCGCATCGGGATCATAGGAGCGGACCTTCTCGATCAGCTCATACTGTCTCAGCACCAGCCTAAGATGGGGGACTGAAGCGCTATTGTGCAAGCGCGAAAGAAGGGGCTGCCGAGAGGGAGGGGAAGGACCGGCAGCCCCGAGGTCGATTACTGGGCGGCGAGTTTCTTGCCCGTGTCGGGCTTGGCCATCGCGTTGCAGCGCGTCAGTTCGTCACTGGTGAACGGGCGCCCATCGACCAGGAAGCTGTCGATCCGGCCGACCTGCTTGGCCAGCGCCTGGCAAAGTACCGGCGGCCGGCTGTCGTCGGTCGCGCCCTCACAGGCTTCGGGGCCGCACGCCCAGTTGATCTCGCGAGCGACGATCCGGCCGGAAGCAGGCGTGGCGAGCTTCGCCGAATAACTGGCGGCCATGGCTGGCGACGCCACGAGCGTGAGCGCCGAAAGGATCAAGGTTGGTCGAAGCATCGCTATTAACCCCTTTGAAAGTTGCGATACAAAACTAAGTAGCGTAATACGTTTCACATGGCAACTGTTTTTTGGAACATTATTGTGCTTTGAAGAGATTCGATTGGGGAGAGAACGGCCTATGCCGGGCGATACGCTGACGACTCATCTGGACGCGTTCAGGAAGGCTGCTCTGACGTGCTCGATTCCTCCCGCAGTCGAGTTGATCGGCGAGAAATGGGCGTTCCTGATCCTTCGCGGCGCATTCAACGGCCTCCAGCATTTCGAGGAGTTCCAGGCCGGCCTCGGGATCGCTCGCAACATTCTGTCGGATCGACTGACAAAGCTGGTCGGGGGAGGGATCCTCGAGCGGCGAGCCGACCCGGATGACGGCCGGCGGGTGATCTACTCATTGACGCCCAAGGGCGAGGGACTGCTGCCGGTCGTGATCGCGTTGCGCCAGTGGGGGGAGGAGTGGGGCTACGGCAAGATGAGCGTCGCACTGGCGGACCGCCGCGACGGCAAGCCGGTGCGCAAGATGTGCGTCCAGGCTCACGACGGGCGCGAGCTGAAGCTGGGGGACCTCACCTGGATCGAACGTGACGGCGCCGGAGCTCTTCGCACCGCGGCCGAATAATCACTCCAGAGACAGGATGTGATCGCGCAGCGCGCGGGCGTCGTGCAGCGCGTTGTGCGGCACCTTGCTGTTCGCAGCCGTGCTGAACCCCGTCAGCGACACGAATCGAAAGGTCACTCCCGGCACCTCTGCCATTACCCCCGGGCCCGTCACGAGCAGCATACTGAGCTGGGCTATATCCTCGGGCCAGTCGGCGACGATGAGCGGATCCGGATCTCCGGCAAGATAGTGTGCGACCGCTCGCGCGGCATCCGGGCGATTCATCCTGCTCGAAATCAGGGGCTCTGGAACGGCGTCGAGGTACGGGACGACATGGCGTTCGACCCAGGGCTCGAGTTCGCCCTGCCAGTCGAGCGTGAGGTAGAGTTCCTCCCCGTCATCGGGCACCAGCGCCAGGCTGAGCAGCGCTCCGCCCCAGCCGTTATATTCGGTGTCGAGGAAGTATCTCAGCGCTGCACGGCCGCGGTGCAATTGTCGGTCGGCAGCGGCCTTCCCTTGCGGCAGCGTTCCTCGGCGAGGCGGATCTGCTTGCCGCGCTCCTCGTCTTCCTTGCGCGCCTCCCTGCCACGCTTCTCATCGGCCTTCTTCTGGTTCGGCACGACTGCGTTGACGCCGGCGGTCGCGACGTGGACGGGCACCATGGCGACGTCGACGGCCGTCTTGGCGACGGAGCAGCCGGAAAGAAGCGGCAAAGCGGCGAGGATCAGGGACGCGTTACGCATGACCTCATCCTCGCCCGCTCCGCGCAGCCATGCAACCGTCAAAGCGACGAAAAGAAGCTCCACATCAGGTCGTTGGCACTGATCGCCATCGACGGCTGCTTGCGCCCCTGCTGGGTGCCGCCGCCGGGCCAGCTGTGACCGCCGGTATCGGTGACGCAAAGCTCGACGGGCGCGCCGCCTATGCCCGCCGGGTGAAGGTCGCAATGGGCGCCAGGCACGGTCAGCACGCGCCTGACCGGGGCGGCCGATGCGCGGTCGATCAGCGCCCATTTGCCCTGCGTCTCCGGCACCGACTTGAAATTGGTGTGGGAGGGGCCTTGTCCGACGCCGCCGTTGAAAGGCACGTTCGGATCGTCGGCCGAGTGGAACTCGATCACCGGAACGGGATGCGTGGGGACGCACTGACCAGTTGTATTATCGGTACCCTCGACGGGGGCGATCGCGCGGATTTCCGGCGCTTCACAGGCTAGCCGCCAGTCCATCATCGCGCCGTTCGACATGCCAGTGGCGAAGACGCGCTTCGGATCGATGTGCGCCTGCTGCTCCACTCGATGGATCACATCGCGGATGAATCCCACGTCGTCGACATTGCTCCTCTGCGCCGCCCCGCAGCAGGTGCCCGCGTTCCATGTCGCGAAGATTCCGCCCGGCAACCGCCCGTACCCGTTCGGGAAGACGGCGATAAAGCCCGCCTGCTCGGACTTGGAGATCAATCCATATTTGGAATCGTCGGCCTGGTAGTCGGCGTCGCCGCCACCGCCGTGAAGCGCGATCAGCATTGGGGTCGGTGCGCCGTGGTAGGTCTTCGGTACGTGAACGAGATATTCGCGCGTGATCCCGTCGTGAACAAAGCTGAAGCGATAATCGCCCGGCTGTCTGATTGGCGTCGGATTTGGGTCAGCGACCGCCGAGCCGCGCCGAGCCTGCTCCGCGGCAATGACCTGCTGAAAGCGACTGGTTCGCTGGGCCACGGCGGTGCCGCCGATGGTGAGTCCAACGCCGGCAAGCACGGCGATGCCAGCAACAAAACGAGACTTCATGATCAAACCCTTTTTCAATGCGCGAGCTTGGGTTTGATTCTCATTACGGCGGTTGAACGAATCATGATGGCATCGTTGGTCGGCCGTTCAGGTTCATTGATGCGGCGCTAACCAAGGTTCATCGCTTCTTCGGCCAGCGCCTCGGCCTGGCTCAGCAGCGCCTCGTCGGCCTCCGCGCCCGGCGGCAGCGACTCCCTTCCGACGATCACCATCAGCGGCACCGCCATCGGAGTGATTCGACCGGTCTCGACATGCAGCATGGTCGCCGAGGCGCGATCGACGAGGCGGACCAAACGGCCCAGCTCGGTCATACGCCGCCGCGCATCGTCCCAGGCTGCCCGGAGCAGCAGGTGCTGGGGTTCATAGCGGCGGAGCACGTCGTAGATGAGGTCCGTGGAGAAACTGACCTGGCGACCCGTCTTCTTCCTTCCCGGATGCTGGCGCTCGACCAGCCCCCCGATGACCGCGACTTCACGAAAGGCGGTCTTGAGAAGATAGGAGCTTTCGACCCAGTCGACGAACTCCTGTTCCAGGATGTCGGCGGAGAACAGCGCCTTCGGGTCCCTGACCGGCTCAAGACCATAACAGGCAAGGGCATAGTCGTTGGCGACGAAGCCGAGGGGCTTCAGCCCGGCCTTCTCCATGCGCTTGGTCAGCAACATCCCGAGCGACTGGTGGGCGTTCCAGCCTTCGAAGCTGTAGGCGACCATGAAGTGCTGGCCTTCGTGCGGGAATGTCTCGACCAGAAGTTGGTGCGGCTCCGGCAGCACCGAGCGTTCCGATTGGACCTCGAGCCATTCGCGCACGTCGTCGGGGAAGCGGCTCCAGTCGTTACGGTCAGCAAGCATCTGCCGGACTCGGTTGGCGAGGTGGGTCGACATCGACATGCGCTGGCCGCCGTAGGTGACGATCTGTCCTCGCTTCGACGATGCGTGGACGATGATGTCGGTGTCCTTGAACTGCTCGACCTCGAGGCTGAGGCCCGCGAAGAAGAAGCGGTCGCCCGGAGCAAGCGCCGACGCGAACCCCTCCTCGACCGTGCCGAGCTTGCGACCGTTCTTGAAGCGGACGCTGAGCAAGGGCTGCTCGACGATGACGCCGGCGTTGAGCCGATGCTGCTGGGCGACACTCGGCTTGGCGATGCGCCACATGCCGCCCGGCTCCGGCACAAGTCGACGGAAGCGATCGTAGGCTTTCAGCGCATAGCCGCCGGTGGCGATGAAGCTCAGGATCTCCTCGTATGTCTGCTGCTTGAGCCCCGCATAAGGCGCCGCGGACCGAACTTCCGCGAGCAGCTCCTCCTGTTGGAACGGCGCCGCGACGGCCATGGCGAGGATGTGCTGGGCAAGCACGTCGAGGGCTCCGGGGCGAAACACCTCCGGGTCGAGCTCTCCATCGTCGATCGCGTCGAGCGCCGCTCGGCCCTCGAGATATTCGAATCGGTTTCCCGGGACGAGAATACCCTTGCTCGGCTCATCGAGCCGGTGATTGGCGCGGCCGATCCGCTGTAGCAGGCGCGACGATCCCTTGGGCGCGCCCATCTGGATGACGAGGTCGACGTCGCCCCAGTCGATCCCCAGATCGAGGCTCGCCGTCGCCACCAGTCCGCGAAGCTTTCCCGCCGCCATCGCCGCCTCGACCTTGCGCCGCGCTTCAACCGACAGGCTTCCGTGGTGGATGCCAATCGGGAGGACTTTCTCGTTCTCGTCCCAGAGCTTCTGGAAGATGAGCTCGGCGAGCCCTCGCGTGTTGCTGAAGACCAGGGTCGTCTTGTGCTGCTCGATTAGCCGCATGACGTCGGCGATTGCGTGGTATCCCGAATGCCCGCCCCACGGGATCTTGTTCTCGGGGATGAGAATCGAGAGATCCGGCTCGGCTCCCGCATCGCCGAGCACCAGGTCGACCAGCTCCATGTCTGCATCGGGGGCGAGCCACGAGCGATAGGCGTCGGGATCGCTGATGGTCGCGGACAGGCCAACGCGTCGAAGCCCGGGAGCGAGCGTTTGCAAGCGCGACATGGACAAGGACAACAAGTCGCCGCGCTTTTCCTTGGCGAAGCCGTGCAGCTCATCGACGACAATTGTCCTGAGGTTCTCGAACATCAGCGCCGAGTCGGGATAGCTGAGAAGCAGGCTCAGTGATTCGGGCGTGGTCAGCAGGACCTGCGGTGGCTTTATCCGCTGCCGGGCCTTGCGGTCCGAAGGCGTATCGCCGGTGCGCGTCTCGACACGGATCGGCAGGCCCATCTCCTCGATCGGGCCGATGAGGTTGCGCTGGACGTCCACCGCCAGCGCCTTCAGGGGGGAGACGTAGAGTGTGTGCAGCCCCTCGGTCGGGCCTTCCGCCAGCTCGCAGATCGTCGGCAGGAACCCGGCGAGGGTCTTGCCCGCGCCCGTCGCCGCCACGAGCAGAGCGCTTCGGCCGCGCCTTGCGAGCTCAAGCATCTCCAGCTGATGCCGGCGCGGCCGCCAGCCTTTGGACTCAAACCATTGCCGGACGACCGGCGGGAAAGACTCGTCGCTCAGAGCTCGTCAGTCCCCTCGCGGCGTCGTTCGTCCTCTTCGGCGTAGAGCTCGCGAGTCCCCTCCCTTGTCTCGCCCATCGGAGGCGCCTTGCGATTGGTGCGGGTCCTGATCACCAGCCAGATTAGCACGATCAGCAAGATCGCCGGGGCGATGATGCTGATGATCCAGAAATTTGCCTGACCCATCGGCTTCCTCCTGTTGCGGCGAACTCTGCCTATATAGCTCGCAATGGCGCGATTGGGTTCCTGGATCGAGTCCCACCCGGAGGGCATTTACGTGCGCCCGGCCGACGCCTGGATTGACCCCTCGCAGCCGAAACCCCGCGCCTGGATTACTCACGGCCATTCGGATCACGCGCGCGGCGGCCACGGCGCAGTGCTCGCAACGCCCGAGACGCTGGCAATCATGGAATGCCGCTACGGTCCGCAGGCCGGGCAACCGATCGGTTATGACGAGAGCCTGAGGATCGGCGACGTGGACGTGCGCTTCGTACCCGCCGGGCACGTCCTCGGCTCGGCACAGATCGTGATGGAGCACAAAGGCGAGCGGGTGGTCGTCTCCGGCGATTACAAGCGCCGGCCTGACCCGACCTGCGCCTGCTTCGTGCCGGTCCCTTGCGACATCTTTGTCACTGAGGCGACGTTCGGCCTGCCGGTTTTCCGCCATCCCGAGACCGGGAGCGAGATCGACCGCCTCCTTCACCGTCTCCAATCCGACCCGTCGCGCTGCGTGCTTGTAGGGGCCTACGCACTCGGAAAGGCGCAACGGATCATCACCGAGCTTCGTGCTCGCGGGCACATACAGCCGATCTATTTTCACGGGGCGATCGAGCGGCTGAACCAGCTTTACCAGAGTTTCGGCGTCGAACTCGGCGAACTCCGCCATACCGCGAATGCTACCAAACAGCAGATGTCCGGCCATATCGTCATCTGCCCGCCGGGCGCGCTCAACGACCGATGGTCGCGACGCCTGCCAGACCCGGTCACCGCCATGGCCTCGGGCTGGATGCGTATCCGCCAGCGAGCTCGCCAACGCAATGTCGAGCTGCCACTGATCATCTCCGACCATGCTGACTGGGACGAGCTGACCATGACCATCCGCGAGCTTGAGCCGACCGAAGTCTGGATCACCCACGGCCGCGAGGAGGCACTCAAGCATTGGTGCCTGACCCACCAGATCAAGGCCTGCGAGCTGAATCTTGTCGGGTACGAGGATGAAGATGATTGACGCACAATTGGTTTCGTCCCGAAACGAACCGCGCTAGATTGCAGCAAAGCGCCCGTGAACCTTTGCGGCGCGTGGAGACACCCATGCCTGTGGGGAAAGTCCGGAAGTGAGCTGGTCGGGGATCCTCAAAAGCCCCCCGGCGGAGACGACGCGATCGGCCACACCGGACGATAGGGAGCTGCTCGCGCGTATCGCGGGCAAGGACCTGCAGGCATTCGAGCGGATGTATCGCATCTATCAACCGCGCCTGACCAGGTTCTTGACCACGCTCCTCAAGCGTCCCCAGCTGATTGAGGAAGTGCTGGACGATACGATGATGGTAGTGTGGCAGACGGCAGGGAATTTCAGGGGGTCGAGCAAGCCTTCGACGTGGATCTTCGCCATTGCCTATCGCAAGGCCCACAAGGCGAAGCGGCGCTGGCCCGACCCGGTCGAAGAACCCGAGTACGACAATCGTGTCAGCGAGGACCCTGCGCCCGATGATGAGCTTCATCACCAGCGGCTGCGAGCGGCGTTGATGAAGGCGATGGATCAGCTCTCGCCGGACCATCGCGCAGTCGTCGACCTCACCTACTTCCACGGCATGGGCTATCGCGAGATCGCCGAGATCGTCGATTGCCCGGTCGATACCGTGAAGACGCGCATGTTCCACGCCCGCCGGCGCCTCAAGCAGGCGATGACCGGCAGCCTGGTCGACTGGATCTAGGACGATGCCGATGGCTGGCCATAATCTCACTGAACGCGAGCCTCACGACGAGGCCGAAGAACTGTTGCCCTGGTACGCCAACGGGCAGCTTGATGACCGGGACCGCGGCAAGGTCGACGCGCACCTTTCATCCTGCGCGCATTGCCGCCAGCAGCTCGCGATGGAGCGGCGGCTGATCGACGAGTTCCGCTCCATGGCTCCCGAGATCGAGTCGGGCTGGGCCAGGTTGCGCAATCGGATCGAAGCGCCGGCGCCGGTTCGGACGTTCACGCCGCCGCCGCCGCGTCGTCTTGCCGAGGCATGGGCATTTCTAAGTCGGCCCGCAGTGGCGACCCTTGTCGCGGCACAGCTCGCGTTCGTGGTGATTGCCGGCGGAGCTTTGTTGTCGCTCAGCCAGCCTGCCTATCATACGCTGAGCTCCGCGCCCGTACCTTCCGCCGGCAACGTCATCGTCATGTTCCGCGCCAATGCGACCGAGCAGCAGATTCGCCACGTGCTCCGGTCTGCCAACGCGTCGATCGTAGAAGGGCCCACGCCCGCCAATGCCTACGTCCTTCACGTTCCGCCCAGGCTGCGGCAAGTGGCGCTTAACCGGCTCCAGACGGACTCCGTGGTGAAACTGGCCCAGCCGATCGATGGAGCGAAGTCATGACGTGGAAGCGTCTTTGGCGGCTGCTGGCGGTCATTCTCGCCGCGGTGGCCGCGGGT
>DASSIU010000310.1:0-13462 GCA_035691585.1 Sphingomicrobium sp.
GATCATCGGCCGCGCGCTGAACAGCTGGTCGAGGCCCATCTTGCCGTGAAAGATATCGCCGCCGATCAGGCCGAAACGCCGCTCGAGGTCCAACGGCGAGTGGATCTGGCGGCCCAGCACAGACTTGGCGAATCCAGGTGCATGAGCATCGACCGTCGCAATGATCTGGTCCGCCGCCTTCTCCCGCTCACCGTCCCAGCTGCGGCCAGGGCCGAGATCATAGCGGAAATGCTGGCAGAACAGGCTCGCCACGTGCTTCCCCTTGGGTACAAGCGTCGAATCCAGCGTCGAAGGAATCAGCATCTCGATAATCGGCTGCTTCGCCCAGCCATTCACGGCTGCATCGAGATAGGCGCGATGCATGTAATCGAGGCTGGGCGCCATGATGATCCCGGCCGTCAGGTGATTCCCTTTCTTGGGTAGCACGGTGAATTTTGGCAGCTCCGACAGTGCCAAATTCATCCGAAAGGTCGCACTTTCGCATTTCCAGCCATGCATCCGCGAGGCCACGTCGGCGTCGACGGCGCCGCGCGGGACCAGTCGATCGAACAGCAATTTGGGGTTTACCCCGCCGACAACTGTTGCTGCCCGCCAAGCTTTGCCACCCGCAACAACACCGCTTGCCCGACCGTTGCTGACAATCACTTCTTCGACCGGCGTGTTGAGGACGATGTCGACGCCCACCTCGCGGCACGCCCGCGCCATCGCCTGCGTGATCGAGCCCATGCCGCCCATGGCGTGGCCCCATGCGCCTGGAACGCCGGCGGCCTCTCCGAACAAGTGATGAAGCAGGACGTAGGCCGTACCGGGCGATTGGGGCGAAGCGAAATTGCCGACGACTCCGTCGAACCCGAACAGCGCCTTGGTAAGCTCTCCCTCGAAATGGCGGTCGAGGATGTCGGATGCGCTGCGCACGGCGAAGTCGTGGACGATCCGCGTTTCGGGGAGGGTCAAGCCCGCCATGTCGCGACCAAGGCTAAGCAGCTTAGGAATGGCGCTTACTGTCCGTCCGACGTTCGGCGGAGCGCGGAGGAGCCACTTCTTCAGCAGCCGAACGACCGTTTCGAGCTCGTGATGATAGCGGTCGTAAGCTTCCGCGTCCGGCTTGTGGTGGCGCGCGATTTCCTTGCGCGTGAGGCCTCCGCGACCTGACAGCAGATAATCGCCGTCGCCCGGTAGGAAGTTGTCAGTCTTTCGCAAGACGACCTTCAGCCCGTGCCGCTCCAGATCCATGTCGCGGATCACCTTCGGCTGGAGCAGGCTCACCGTGTAGCTGGCGGCCGAATTGCGGAAGCCCGGCAGGAACTCGTCGGTGACAGCGGCTCCGCCGACATTTCCGGCCGCTTCCAGGACAGCGACCTTCAGCCCTTTCCTGGCAAGATAGTAAGCGCAGGTCAGGCCGTTGTGACCGGCGCCGATGATGACCGCGTCGAACTCCATTCAACCCCCGGGAACCGATCGGCCTCGCCTAAAGGGGCGTCGTAGCGGCGTCCAGAGCCGCCTAGCGCATCAAGACCAGCTCTTCGGCCATCGTCGGGTGGAGCGCGAGGGTCGCGTCGAAATCAGCCTTTTTGAGCTTCGCCTTCACAGCGACAGAGGCGGCCTGGAGGATCTCCGGTGCATCGGGTCCAATCATATGAATTCCGACGATGCGGTCGGTCGAGCCGTCAACTACCAGCTTGTACAGCGAGCGCTCGTTGCGCCCAGCGAGCACGTTTTTCATCGGCCGGAAGTCGGACGTGAAGGTCTTGACCTGACCGAGCTTGTTGCGTGCCTGACCCTCGGTCATTCCCACGCCCGCGAGCGGAGGATGACTGAACACCGCCGAGGGGACGCAGGCATAGTCGACCTGGTGCGGCTTGTTGCCGAAGAAGGTGTCGGCGAAGGCCTGTCCCTCCCGGATCGCAACCGGGGTCAGCTGGATGCGATCGGTGACGTCGCCGACGGCGAAAATCGATGGAACCGACGACCTGTTGTCCGCATCGACCTTGACCCGTCCTTTGTCGCCGAGTTCGACCCCCGCGACCTCAAGGCCCAGTCCTTCGGTGTTCGGGGAGCGACCGGTCGCGAACAGCACCTGGTCGGCTTCGATGTCGTCGCACCCGGTCATCGTCACGTGCAGCGTGCCGTCGTCAGCCTTGACGATCTTGTCGATGGTCGCGTGGAACTTGAAGTCGATCCCCTTGCGCACCGAGATCTGCATCAGCCGATCGACGATCTGCTGGTCGTAATGCCGCAGGATCACGTCGGTCCGGTTCACCAGAGTCACGTGGGTGCCGAACTGGTGGAAAATGCCGGCGAACTCGTTCGCAATATAACCTCCGCCCGCGATCACGATCCGTTTCGGGAGCGATGGCAGGTGAAAGACCTCGTTGGAGCTGATCGCATGCTCGATCCCCTCCATCCTGGGCATCACGGGGCGGGCACCCGTCGCGATCAGGATCTTGTCAGCGGTGACCTCCCTGCCGCTCGCAAGCCGGACGGAATTGGTGCTCGTCACTTCCGCCCGCGCATGGAAGATGCTGACATCATGGTTGGTGAGGGTCTCGGTGTACGCACCCTCGAGCCTGCTGACCTCGGCGAGCACGTTGTCGCGCAACACCTGCCAGTCGAAGCGCTTTTGCGGGATGTCCCAGCCGAACATCGCCGCATCGTCGAGGTCCTCGGCAAAGTGGGCTCCATAGACGAGCAGCTTCTTGGGCACGCAACCGCGGATCACGCAGGTCCCGCCGATTTTGTACTCCTCGGCAATCGCCACGCGCGCGCCATAAGCGGCCGAGACTCGCGCGGCCCGCACCCCGCCCGAACCTGCGCCAATCACGAAGAGGTCGAAGTCAGCCATTCAGGGTCTCCAAGAAACCACTCTTCGCCATTCTGGCGCAGGGCACCAATCACTTCTCGGCATCGTTGCAATGATCAGAGTCACACGCCGGCCCGCTCGATCAGCGCACGCGTTGACGCATCGAGGCTCTTCTCGTCGGCCCCTTCCGCGAGCTGGCGGGCCATCTGCTTGCCTAGTTCGACTCCAAACTGATCGTACGGGTTGATCCCAAGCAGCATGGCATTGGCGAACGTCCGGTGCTCATAAAAGGCGATCAGCGCGCCGAGCGAGCGGGCATCGAGCTTGTCGAGCAGCACGGTCGCGCTGGGGCGATTGCCTGGATAGGATCGCTGCGGGTCGTCGCTTTGGCGGCCCTGCATCAGTGCCGCTCCCTGTGCGAAGGCGTTGAGAAGCAGCATCCGATGGTGCTCCGGATCCTGCGCGTCGTCGCCTTCGCGGACGGCCACGAACTCGACCGGTACCAGCACCGTCCCCTGGTGCAGCAATTGGAAAACGGCATGTTGTGCGTCAGTTCCGGTCCCGCCCCAGGTCACCGGCGCGGTAGGATGGTCAACCGGCTTGCCCGCGGTGGTGACCGACTTGCCGTTGGACTCCATCTCAAGCTGCTGGAGATAGAAAGGCAGCAGCCGGAGCCGCTCGTCGTAGGCGAAGACCCCGCGGGTCTGGCAGCCGAGTTGCTCGACATAAAGCCGGTCGGCGAAGGCGGCGATCAGCGGCACGTTGACGGCCGGCTCGGCAAAGCGAAAATGCCGGTCCATCTCCGCCGCGCCTTCGAGCAGTGCCTCGAACGAATCCCAACCGAGTGCCAGGGCGGCGGTCAGCCCAACCGAGCTCCACAGCGAATAACGCCCCCCAACCCCTTCGCCGAATTGCAGGATTCGGGTCTCGTCGATCCCCTGCTCCACCGCCACGTCCGGATTGGCGGTAAGCGCGATAATCCGCCCGCCGGGATCCTCGACATTCGCCTCGAGAAGCCACGCCTTGGCCGCTTCCATGTTGCTGAGGGTTTCGAGGGTCGTGAAGGTCTTGGAGGCAACGACCACGATCGTGGTGGCGGGGTCGAGCGTGCGCACGGCATCGTCGAAAGCGGCGCCGTCGATGTTGGACAAGAATCTGACATTGAATGCAGGAGCCCTTCGCCCGAGCGCATCCACCAGGAGCTCCGGACCCAACACCGACCCGCCAATGCCGATGTGGAGGATGCCGGTGACATCGCCGAACGCGCCCCCTTCGATCGCATCGACGAGCGCGCGCATCCTGGTACGCCTTGCGGTGGCGAGATCGACCTCTTCCGGAGCGCCGCTTCCTCGCTCGGCGACATGAGTTGCCGCGCGGTTTTCGCTGGGATTGACGATCTCTCCGGCAAACAAGGCATGACGGGCTGCGTTGAAACCTCGCGCTTCCGATCGCGCGATGAAACTGCCGATCTGCTCCTCGTCCAGATGGGTTTTCGACCAATCGAAATAGATTCCCGCCGCCTCAAAGCTGAGCCGGCTCAGCCGGTCGGGTTCGGTGGCGAACAGCTCGTCGAGCCGTTTGATTGCTGGTTGCTGCATCGCCGCCGCACATAATGCGCGCTCATCACTTTGCCACCCCGACTTGACCAATGCAGTCGTGGCGGAAAGAAGCGGTCGATGGCCGCGCGATCCTCCGCCCGAACCGGTTCGAAACCGGCGACGGCAAAAACCAGGAAGAAGGAGACGGCGGGCTCGCTGCTGCGCTTCGTCCTTCTCGTGGCCGTGATCGCCTGGAGCTTCAGGAGCTTCATTGCCCAACCGTTCGACATTCCGTCGGGCTCCATGCTGCCGACGCTGTATATCGGCGACTATCTGGTCGTTTCGAAATGGCCTTACGGCTTCTCGCGCTACAGCTTTCCATTCGCGGTTCCCGGATTTCATGGCCGCATCTTCGGTCGTTTGCCGAAACGGGGAGACGTCGTCGTGTTTCGTCACCCGAGCGAAAATGCCGACCTCATCAAGCGCGTGATCGGGCTGCCGGGAGACACCGTCGCGGTGCGCGACGGCGCGTTGATTCTCAATGGCCGGGCGGTTCCCCGGCAAGCCCTACGCCCTGCCAGGGTCGCGGTCAGCGCCAACAGCCCGTGTCGTCCCGTCCCGCCAGCCGTCCCCGTTGTGCTTGAGGTGTCGGGGCGAGCATTCTGCGGATATCGCGCATTTCTCGAGACACTCCCCGGCGGCCCAAGTTACACGGTGCTGGATCAGGTCGACGGAGGCCCCGGTGATGATTTTCCCGTCGTGAAGGTCCCAGCCGGCTATCTTTTCGTGATGGGCGACAATCGTGACGACAGCGCCGACAGCAGATTTCCGCCCATCGATGGAGGCGTCGGCTTCCTTCCCGTCGACCATTTGATCGGTCGGGCGTCTTTCACATTCTGGTCTACCGACGGCAGCGCCTCATATCTGAAGCCTTGGACGTGGTTCACCGCACTTCGCCCGGGACGAATCGGCAATGGCTACACCGGAGCCGAAGAGTGACTGCGCCCCTTCCGGCTTTCGTTCGCGACAAGCTCGGCCACGAGCCGAACGAGCTTCGCCTGTTCGAGCTGGCGATCACGCATTCGAGCGTCGGCGGGCCAAGCTACGAACGGCTGGAGTTCCTGGGCGATCGGGTGCTCGGAATGGTGATCGCGCGAGCACTCTACGATCGATACCCGAACGAGCCGGAGGGCAATCTTTCAAAGCGCTACAACGCCCTCGTCGACCGCGAGACTTGCGCGGAAAACGGCCGTGAGATCGGGGTTCCGGCGCTCGTGCGTCTCGGCAAGCAGGCACGCGAGGATGGGGCCAGCCAGAGCGAGAATGTCGTCGGGGACGTTGTCGAGGCGCTGATCGGGGCACTGTACCTCGATGGCGGCATTGAGACCGCGCAGCGGTTCATCATGAAGCTGTGGGAACCGGACCTCGCCGAGCAGCGGCGAGCGCCGCAGCACCCGAAGTCAGCGCTCCAGGAATACGCTGCAGCGAGAGACCTCAGGGCACCCACTTACGAGGTTGTATCGCGCACCGGAGCCCACCATGCGCCAAAGTTCATCGTCCGCGTGTCGGTGCCCACGCTCGGCGAGGCAATCGCGGAAGGCTCGAGCAAACAGGAGGCGGAAACCGCCGCGGCCGCCGCGCTGTTGTCGGAAGCGAAGTGACAGAGCGCCGGACTCGGGCCGGCTTCGTCGCGGTGATCGGCGCACCCAACGCCGGGAAATCCACACTGGTCAATGCCCTCGTCGGCCAGAAGATCGCGATCGTCAGCCCCAAGGCGCAAACCACGCGGTCCCGGCTGATGGGGATTGCCGTTCATGGCGAAACTCAAATACTGCTGGTCGATACGCCGGGCATTTTCGAACCGCGGCGGCGGCTCGACCGGGCGATGGTCGCGGCAGCATGGACGGGCGCCGGGGACGCCGACCTGATCCTGCTGGTGGTGGATGCGTCTGCCCCAGTCAGAGACGAGATCGTAGAAGGCCTGGCGAAGCGCGAGCATCCCCTGTTTCTCGCGCTCAACAAGATCGACCTGGTGAGGAAGGACAAGCTCCTCGGTCTCTCGGCAGACCTGACCGCGCGACTCAATCCCGACCGGGTGTTCATGATCAGTGCGACTGAGGGCGATGGGGTCACTGACCTCAAGCAGGCGCTTAGCCAAGCCATGCCCGAAGGTCCATGGCTCTATCCGGAGGACGAAGTTTCCGACGCCACCGACCGGATGATCGCCGCGGAGCTCACCCGCGAGCAAATGATGAACCAGCTCCACCAGGAACTGCCCTATGCGACCGCGGTTGAAACGGAGACGTGGGAAGATCGGCCCGACGGATCGACCGCCATCCGCCAGCAGATCCTCGTCGAGCGGGATAGTCAGAAAGCGATCGTGATCGGTAAGGGCGGCCGGCGCCTGAAGGCCATCGGCGCGGCGG
The DNA here is from genome assembly GCA_035691585.1 of Sphingomicrobium sp. GTDB lineage: Bacteria > Pseudomonadota > Alphaproteobacteria > Sphingomonadales > Sphingomonadaceae > Sphingomicrobium. The sequence continues at coordinate 6,765 of DASSIU010000310.1, forward strand.
CACGCGCGGAGATCACCGAGCATCTCGGTCGCCCGGTGCACCTGTTCCTGCACGTCAAGGTCAACCCTCGCTGGGACGAGGACCGGGGGCTGTATCGCGAAATTGGGCTGGACTGGGCGGATTAGCCAGCAGCTCGTCCACCCACGCCGGCACTAATTCCCCTGCCCGGCCGAAGCGGCTTTCTTCAAACATGGTGCTGCCGAGGCTCGGCTCCAGGTTCATCTCGAGCGTTCTCGCGCCGCAGTATCGGGCTGTCTGAACAAAGCCGGCCGCGGGGTAAACTGCGCCCGACGTGCCGATGGAAATGAAGAGGTCGCAGTGCCGAAGCGCCTCGTCGATCCGGTCCATCTCGTACGGCATCTCACCGAACCAGACGATGTCCGGACGCACTCGGCCCTCGATGCCGCACGCGGGGCACGACGCTCCCTCGCCCATCGATCCGGCCCAGGCGAAACGCTGGTCGCATGCGAGGCACCAGCCTTTCATCAGCTCGCCATGCATGTGCAGCAGCCGCTTCGAACCGGCGCGCTCGTGCAGGTTGTCGACGTTCTGCGTGATGAGCAGCAGCTCGCGCGCCCATTCGGAATCGAGCTGCGCCAGCGCGCGGTGAGCGGAATTCGGCTTCGCGGTTCCAAGCTTCGCGCGCCGCGCATCGTAGAAGGCGTGGACGAGCGCTGGATCGCGGCGATAGGCCTCCGGGGTGCACACGTCCTCGACCCGGTGTCCCTCCCACAGACCATCAGGGCCACGAAAGGTCGCAAGGCCGCTCTCGGCTGAAACGCCGGCGCCGGTGAGGATCACGATATTGGAGATCATCAGAACCAGAAGCTAAGGACGCCGCAGAGCAGGAGCAGGAGCCCGACGGCAAACGCCCTGTCGGCCCCGGTTTCGAACCGGTCATCCGCCTTGATGATTGCCCAATGCGACCCGCCGCAGCTGACAAGGAACAGCAGGGCGGCGCCGAAGGAAAGCTCGTCGGCGATCGTCTCCCTTGCTTTTCCGGTGATGTGCACGCCCGTTACGATCACCAGCGCCACGCCGAGCATCGTCGCCGCGCTGTCGATGATGTAGTGATGCCTCATCGTCCCCCTCATGTTGCACCCTTCGATAATCTCACCATAGAACCGACAGGCAATGAGCGAAGGCACAATCCGCATCGGCATCGGGGGCTGGACCTTCCCGCCGTGGCGCGGCGTCTTCTATCCACACAAACTCCCCCAGGCCAAAGAGCTTGAATATGCGTCGAGCAAGCTGGGCGCCATCGAGATCAACGCCACCTTCTACGGCCGGCAAAGCCCGAAGAGCTGGGCGAATTGGGAGAAGATTGCTCCCGCAGGCTTCCAGTTCGCGGTCAAGGGTTCGCGTTACTGCGTCATGAAGCCGAGGCTGGCCGAAGCGGTCGAAGGGCTCTCCGGCTTCTTCGCGCAGGGATTCTCGGTACTAGGCGCAAAGCTCGGCCCAATCCTGTGGCAATTCGCGGCCCGGCGGAAGTTCGATCCCGACGACATCGCTGGCTTCATCGATCTGCTTCCCGAAAAGCTCGACGGGAATAGCCTCCGGCACGTCATTGAGCCGAGGCATGAGAGTTTCCGCGATAAGAGGTTCTTTGACCTCTGCCGCGCCCGCAACATCGCCGTCGCGTTCGATGACTCGGAGGATTACCCTTGCATCGAGGCGGAAACCGCCGACTTCGCCTACGCGCGCCTCCAGCGAATGAGCGAGGAATTGCCGACCGGCTATCACGATAGGGCTCTCGATGATTTCGCCGAACGCGCACGGCGATGGGCAAATAGCGGTCGCGATGTCTATATCTTCATGATCAATGGCGCGAAAGTTCGGGCTCCAGCGGCCGCCGTTGCTTTAAGTAAGAAACTGCAGGTTTAATTTGCGTTAACTACACTGTCGTGCTCTACGCCTGTCCGGAACGACGCCGTTCCGCTGGCGTCACGCCGGAATTGGCGACGCCGTTCCCTTGTGAAGCAGGAGCCTGGGGCTCCCGCCAAAGGGAGGAACTGCACATGCGTAAATTACTGCTCGGCGCACTCGGCGCCGCGACGATGATGTATGCCATTCCGGCACCTGCACAGGATCTGCCGCTGGTCGGCGGCGACTATTGGGACGTCACGGCCGTAAAAATCGACGACGGCCATTTCGCTGATTACGCCGATTTTCTCGTCAACAAGGCCCGTAGACAGAATGAATATGCAAAATCGAAGGGCTGGATCAAAGCTTACTACGTTCTGAGCAACAGCAACCCTCGGAAGGACGAGCCCGACCTTTACCTGGTGACCGTCAGCGACCGGATTCCGACACCGGCCGAGGTGATCGCTCGCGGTAAGGAAATGAATGCGTTCCTGCAGAGCGATGACCGCAAGGAGATCGCTCAGAGCGGACAGCGAGCGACATATCGCCACATCACTGGCGACATGCTGCTCCAGGAAATGGTGATGGCCCACTAGGTCGCGTCGGGGCGCCGCATTGCGCGGCGCTCCGCCTTTCGCCATGAAACGGCAGCATGCGCACTGCCGACCAGCCGATCCGGATCAGTCTCTTCGCGCCCGATGGGCGCATGGGCAGAGCCATTGTCGCCGCCGCGGCCGAGGATCCTGCATTCGTAATCGACCGGGACCACGGCGACGTGCTGGTCGACTTCTCAGCTCCCGATGCGCTTCAGGCGAGCCTCGATCGCGCAGTCGGAGCGGGTATTCCAATCCTCGTCGGGACGACCGGGCTTGACGAGCTCGCGGACGGGCGCATCGCGGCCGCCGCGCAGGACGTCGCGGTACTCCGCGCCGCGAACACGTCGCTGGGAGTGGCGCTGCTTGCCGATCTTGCCGAGCGGGCGGCCAAGGTACTCGGGCCCGACTGGGACATCGAGATTTCCGAAACTCACCACCGCAACAAGGCCGATGCCCCGTCAGGTACTGCCCTGCTCCTCGGGAAGGCGGCGGCTCACGGGCGCGGCACCGAGCTCCAGGCAGAGCGCGCGCGGCTCGGCACCGGCCTCAAGCGAAATCGTGGCGCGATCGGCTTCGCTTCGCTCCGCGGCGGCAGCGTCGCGGGCGATCATGATGTGATGTTCCTTGGCCCCGACGAGCGGCTCATTCTCTCACATCGCGCCGAAAGCCGGATGATCTTCGCCCGAGGCGCGCTTGCAGCCACGCGTTTTCTCGTCGGGAAGCCAGCCGGGGTCTATTCGATGCGCGACGTGATCGCAGCCGCGTGAACGGGAGGGCCGAAACCCCAGGTCTCGCCCGCCGCCTCGGTTTGTTCGATGTGACGATGCTTGTCATGGGCGGCATTGTCGGTGCAGGAATCTTCGTCAATCCGGCGGAGGTCGCCCGCCACGTTGCGGCGCCCGAGTGGATTGTCGGCGTTTGGGTGATCGGCGGCCTGGTCGCGCTGGCGGCCTCCTTCGTCTACGCCGAGCTTGCGGCGCGAAGGCCCGAGGTCGGCGGGCAATATGCCTATTTACGCGATGCCTACGGGCCGATGCCCGCCTTCCTCTATGGATGGGCGCTGCTGCTGGTGATCCAGTCGGGCGGGATGGCGGCGGTGGCGATCACCTTCGCACGCTATTTCCTCGAGCTGACTCATTGGCCGCTGGGGGACAATGTCGTCGCCGTTTCGGCGCTGGCGCTGCTGACACTGATCAATTGCCTCGGCGTCCGCTCCGGCAGCAATGTTCAAAGTGCGCTGATGGTCCTGAAGATCGCCGCGATCGCAATGCTCGTGATTGTCGGCTGGTGGTTCGCTCCAGTCTCCGTTGCGACCTCGGCAGCCAGTGTCGAACCCTCGACCGGTATCGCAGCCATCGGAGCAGCCCTGACGCCGGTGATGTTCGCTTACGGCGGCTGGCAGACCTCGGGCTTCGTTGCCGGCGAGATGCGCAACCCCGAGCGCGACCTTGCGCGCGGCCTGCTGCTCGGCGTCGCCGGAGTAATTCTGCTCTATTGTGCCGTCGCTCTTGTCTGCGTGCATGCGCTCGGCCCCTCCGATCTTGCAGCGTCAAGAACACCCGCGAGCGACGTCATGCGTCTCGCGCTCGGCAATCGCGGAGCGACGCTGATCGCGCTCGGGATTGCAATCTCGACCCTGGGATTCCTCAGTCAGGGAATGCTGACCGCTCCCCGCGTCTATTTCGCGATGGCCGAGGACGGCCTGTTCTTCCGCCGCGTCGCGGAGGTGAACCCGGTCACTCGCGTTCCAGTCGCCGCGATCATCCTTCAGGGAGTAGCCGCGCTCGCAATCGCACTGTCGGGCACCTACGGTCAGATCCTCGCCTATGTCGTTTCGGTCGACTTCATCTTCTTCGGACTGACCGGCGCGGCATTGTTCATCTTCCGCCGACGCGACGGCGATCGAGCAGTGAGTTTCAAGGCGCCGCTGCATCCGTTCACGACGGCTCTGTTCGTCGGCGCGTGCATAGTCACCGTCGTCGCGACCGTCCTCAGCAATCTGGAGAACAGCCTGATCGGCTATGCCATCCTGATCGCGGGCGTCCCGGCATGCCTATACTGGCAGCGGCGCAAGGAAGTGCCGGCCCAATGATGCCCCCGCGCGCGATGCAGTCCGACTACATGCACTGGGCCAAGTTCAAGGGACCGATGCGCTACGCTCTTACGGGGAGCGAGGTCGAACACTTCCATATGGACCGGCTGGACGTCAGCATCGACGATCTGGACATGGATGGCGCGAGCCATCCCCGCTACGCGCCGCTGCGCGAGCGGATTGCCCGACGTTACGGTGTTGGTGTCGAGAATGTCGTCGCGGCGGACGGAACGTCGATGGCCAATTTCTTGGCGATGGCGACGCTGATCAGCCCGGGCGACGACGTGCTGATTGAGCAGCCGAGCTATGATCCGATCCTCGGCGCTGCGAGCTTCCTGGGAGCGAGCATTCGGCGGTTTGAACGCAATCCGTCGGACGCATTCCGTCTCGATCCGACCACAGTCGAAAAGCAGCTTACTCCGAAGACTCGCCTGATAGTGATCACCAACCTTCACAATCCCAGCGGCAACCTGACCCAAGAAGCCGATTTGCGCGCACTAGGGCAGCTGGCGGCCAAGGTGGGCGCGCGCATCTTGATCGACGAGGTCTATCTCGATGCCGCCGGCGCGACCACTGCCTTCCGCCTTGGGCCTCAGTTCGTGTGCACCAACAGCCTCACCAAGGTATATGGTCTCAGCGGACTCCGCTGCGGCTGGATCCTGGCCGAGCCGGAGCTCGCCGAACGAATGTGGCGGCTCAACGACCTGTTCGGAGTCAACCAGGCGCACCAGGCGGAGCGGCTTGCCTGCATTGCATTCGACCGGATCGACGAGCTGATCGGCGACAATCCGGCGCTGCTCGAGCGCAACCGCAGCCGTTTCAACGACTTCGTTTCGCGGCGAGACGACATAGAATGCGCACCGGCGGTACATGGTGTCACTGCATTCCCGCTCTGGGCCGGAGGCGACACCCAGCGTCTCGATGATCATCTGCGCGAGCGTTATGACGCTGCGGTCGTTCCCGGCCGCTGGTTCGAAATGCCGGATCGTTTTCGCATCGGCTTCGCACTGCCGGCCAATGAATTCGCAGAGGCCCTGTCGCGGCTTGGCAATGCCTTGGACGATCTTCGATGAACCGCGATCAGATCTTCGAATTTTTCCGCCGCTTAGCTGAGGAGAACCCCTCGCCGACGACCGAACTCGAATCCTCCAATCCCTACCAGCTGCTTGTTGCGGTGGTTCTCTCGGCGCAAGCCACGGATGCGAGCGTGAACATCGCCTGCCGGCCGCTGTTCGAACGTATCCAGAACCCAAGCCAAATGATCGCTTTGGGCGAAGAATCCCTGCGCGAAGCGATCAAGACGATCGGACTGTTCAATACCAAGGCGAAGAATGTCATCGCGCTGAGCCAGGCGCTGATCGATCGGCATGGCGGAGAGGTCCCGAGCACCCGTGAACAGCTTCAGGAGCTGCCGGGCGTGGGCCGGAAGACCGCCAACGTCGTTTTGAACACCGCGTTCGGCGAAGAGACGTTCGCCGTGGACACCCATGTGTTCCGAGTCTGCAATCGCACTGGCCTGGCGCCCGGAAAGACCGTCGACGAGGTCGAAGCCAAGCTTGAAAGGATCGTCCCCCAGCCCTTCCGCCGTGACGCTCATCACTGGCTGATCCTCCACGGCCGTTACACCTGCAAAGCGCGACTTCCGGAATGCTGGCGCTGCCCCGTAATCGACCTGTGCCGCTATCAGCCCAAGACTCTGCCGGCCGATGAGCGAGCTAAATCCACCGCCGCTCGAACCGCGAGCCGAGCGTCGTCAAGAGCTCGTACTGGGAAAGGCCGGACTGCTTCGAAGCCGAGGGCAAGTCGTAATCGATCTCGACCCAGTCGCCTTCCTTGAGGCCAGGCGCGGCATCCACACCTACGGCAATCAGGTCCATCGACACGCGCCCAAGCACCGGCAGCGCGTATTCGCCGGCGAAGGCGGAGCCGTGCGATGAGAAGCTTCGCAGGTAACCGTCGGCGTAGCCGATATTCAGGATCGCGGCTTCTGTATCCTCCCGGGCAACGAAGGTCGCTCCGTAGCCGCAGCTTTCTCCCTCGGGGATGGTCCGCCGTTGCACGACCTGTACTTCGATCCGCGCAGCTTGCCGAATGCCACCTTCAAACTCGGGGCGCTGCACACCGCCGTAGATCGAAATGCCGGGCCG
>DASSIU010000311.1:0-4131 GCA_035691585.1 Sphingomicrobium sp.
CGGTCGTCATAATCCGACGTGACGATGCCCACCGACGCGCCGATCGACACGGCCGTTCCGTTGATCGTGTAGGGACGTGACAGGCTGTCGATAATCCCCTGGGCGAGCTTGGACAGGTCCGTTTTGTCCGAGGTATTGGGAAGCACGACCTCGAACTCGTCGCCGCCGAGGCGGCCGACCTGCCCGGCATTGCCAATCACGTCACGAAGTCTGAGCGCCACCAGTCGCAGCAGCGTGTCCCCGGCGGGGTGGCCGAGCGTGTCGTTCACCGCCTTGAACCGGTCGAGGTCGAGCAGGAACATGGAGCAGCGGTGCTTGCGTCGGACCGCGCTGACCAGCGCATCATCGAGCGCCCCGCGCAGCGCCTGCCGGTTGGCAAGCCCCGTCAGCGCATCCTGCCGTGCGAGCCGGTCGAGTTCGACTTCCGACTGCCGCATCTGAGTGAGATCCGATGCGAAGCCACGGAAGCCGAAGAAGCGGCCAATCTCGTCGTGGACCGGTCGGCCGGAAATTGACCACCAGGTTTCATTCTTGGTCCTGGCGCGAACGATCAGGTCCTGGAAGGCGACGTGGGAAGAAAGATAAAAGCCGAGAGTGCGCTCGGAGGTGGCGCTCCCGTCCGCGGTTTCGGTGGAAATGAGGTCGGTGAATGGCCGATCGACCAGATCCTCGGTATTGCGCCCGAGGGCCTGCGCGACGCTGTCACTGATGTAGGAAAGCATGCCTTCGCGGGTGGTCTCCCAGAACCAGCCTTTGCCACTGCTTTCGAATTCCTGGATGAGCCCATCAGATCGCTGGGACTGCGGCCGCGAGTCCTCGTGCGGGGAATTCTCTCCGCGCCCCGTCCTCAACAGACCTCTAATGCTTCCCACTTCTTACTCCCGCGTGGAGCAGCCCTAGGGGACTATGGTTTAAATTCGGTTAGATTTCGCTTGCGGCCGAGCCTCAAGAAACTTCGACACGGGCCCTGCGTAATGTGAACCCATGACCTCGGTTGCAGCTTTTCTGCTCGACCTCGACGGCACGCTCGTCGACAGCGTCTACAACCATGTCCGCGCATGGCACCTGGCGCTCCGCGAGGAAGGAATCGAGCTGTCCTTCTGGCGAATCCATCGGAAGATCGGGATGAGCGGCGGGCTGTTCGTGAACCAGCTCAAACGGGAACTCGGGATCGAACTCGGCGAGGAGACCATCAACCGGCTACGCTCAAGGCACGCACAGCTTTTTCTCGATATCTCCGACGAGGTCGTCCCACTGCCCGGCGCCGCCGAGCTGCTGCGAGCGCTGAACGAGCTCGATCTCAAGTGGGCGATCGCCACCAGCGGCCACATCGAAACGGCCAGGGCCAATTTGAAGAGCCTGGGAATTGAGCGGGACAAAGCCGTAGTGGTCACCCGCGACCAGGTTAAATATGCCAAGCCGGGCCCGGACTTGTTCGTCGAGGCTGCCCGGCGCCTCGGCGCGGCGACACAAGGGTCTTACGTCATCGGCGATAGCATCTGGGACATGATCGCTGCCGCACGCTGCGCGGCGCTCGGCATCGGCCTGCTATCGGGCGGATATGGCCGCGAAGAACTGATGAGCGCCGGCGCCCTCCGGGTGTACGATGACCCCGCCGACCTGCTCCTTCACCTCGATGAGCTGGCGCCTCGAACTCGGGGCTGAGCTCGCGCGCTTGCCCTGCGATGACGCACCGGGCAGACTTGAATTGGGAGAGATCGGCGCTTCTCCATGGCGTCGCGATCGCGGAGGGTGCGTTTGTCCACGAATGCCTTGCAGCCGGAGGCTCCGCTCGACGAGAATGATCCAAGCGACGCCTCCGGTCTCGCAGATCTGATCGCCGATCGGTTTCGGCGGCTCAGCATCTGGCTCCTGCTTGCGAGCGCGCTGATCGCGGTTGCCTTGACCCTCGTTCTTCAGGTGCACGTCGATCCGCGGGGGACATCCATCCTCGAATGCCTGATTGCCGCGTTGCTCCTGGCTTCGCGGATATGGTGGAACCGCACCGATCACGTGAGGATGGCCGATGCCTGTGGAACCGTAGCGGTGGTGGCCTTGGGCGGCATGGCGTGCGGCGCGATCGCGATGCTCGAGCTAAGGCAGGGTTTCCCGCTTGCCGATGACATGCTTCACTCGGCCGATCACGCACTTGGAATCGACGGCATCGCGATCGTCGAAACACTTCTTCGGTGGGGTCACTGGATCTTCTGGATCATGGCCCCCGCCTACAATTTCACGATCCCGATCCTCTTCGGCAGCCTGCTGCTGCTGTCGTGGCTGGGTGATCGGGTCGAGGCATGGCGGGCAACCTTCTGTTTCGTTGGAACGCTACTAACGACCTGCCTGATCGCGATGTTCACACCGGCGAAAGGCCTCGGAATGTGGGCGCCGCCGCAGCTCGTGGCACAGCTGCCCGACCAGGCAATGCGGAGCTTCTGGGCGCATTTTGACGAATTCTACTTTGGCGCTCATCCGGTCCTTCGGATGCAGGTTGTCGACGGGGTGATCTCGTTCCCGTCCTTCCACTGCGTGGTCGGATTCCTCGTCCTCGCCATGTGGCGAAAGAATGTCGTGACGCTGCTTGCCGCGGCGGTGTGGCTCGGTTTCATGTTGCTCGGCACCTTCCCCGGCGGCGGGCATTATTTTGTCGACCTTCTCGCTGGTTTTGCCGTGTGGGCGGCATGGTTCACGGGCTCCCGAGTCCTCGAGCGGCACGTTGCCAAGGAGACCTCGGCCGCCCGCGCCTGATCAGGCGACAGGCCTCATGCAGTATGCCATTGTCGATCGGCTAAATGGAGGTCCGCCGCTCCTTGTCGCCGCGCAGCGAAACGCCAGTGCTGCCGCCGCATTCGCTCGCCGTCGCGGCCTTCTCGACCATCGTCGAATGGTACGATTTCACGCTCTACCTTTATTTCGCGACTGTGCTCGCCCGCGTTTTCTACGGCGGAGGCAGCGGCTCGCTGCTCCTGACCCTCGGCGGTTTCGCGATCGCTTATCTCATGCGTCCGCTGGGTGCCGTCTTCTTCAGTCATATCGGAGATCGCCGCGGACGGCGTCGAATGATGCTGCTGTCGGTGGCGTTGATGACCGCGGCGATGCTAGTGACGGCCCTGCTGCCAACACGAGCAATGGCAGGCTCTGCCGCCGGCTGGCTCCTGCTCCTCCTCCGCTGCGTGATGGGGTTTTCGGTCGGCGGAGAATACACCGGGGTCGTCGCTTATTTGCTGGAAGGTGCCCCTGAACGAAGGCGCGGGCTGATAACCTCTTCGGCGTCTGCAGCGAGCGAGGTTGGCGGGCTGCTTGCGGTCGGCATCTCGGCGCTGACAGTCACTTCCTTGAGCAGCGTGCAGCTTGACACCTGGGGCTGGCGAATTCCCTTTTTCGTCGGCGCGGCGCTGGCCGGATCAGTCTGGATCGCGAGGTCGACGATGCATGAATCGCCCGAGTTTCGCCGGCAGCAGCAGGAAGGGACCGTACCCGATGTTCCGCTCCGCCATTCCCTGTCGAATCATCGCAAGGGCATCGGGCGCTCGTTCGCGATCTCCGCGCTGGGGTCGATCACCTACTACGTGGGAATTACCTATGTCCCAGCGTTTCTGACCTCTGTCGGATCGATAAGTGAGCGTGAGTCGCTTTGGCTCTCCACCCTCGCCGCAGTGGCTGTGATTCTGGTCACGCCGCTCATCGGCACGCTCAGCGATCGTGTCGGGCGACGGCCGGTGCTCATCGGCGTTTGCCTCGGAAGCGCGGCGCTGCCGATCACAATGTTCTCGTTGATGGCGAGCGGGGCACGAACCGGGGTCCTCGCCGGAGCCGTCATTCTCGCGGCGCTTGCCGGAGCGGTGAGCGCGGTCGGCGCCGTCGCGACCGCCGAGCAATTCCCAGGCGAAGGTCGAATCACCGGCCTCGCGCTCGGGGCAACCATGGCGACGGCGATCTTCGGCGGCTTGACCCCTTACGCTGCGCAGCTGCTCGTGGTGCGCACTGGCTGGGCGACGGCGCCCGGAATCATGATCGCCATTGTCGCAGTCGTGGTTCTGCCGGTTCTCCTCACGATCCCCGAGACCGCTCCCAGATGAACCGATAGCCTCGCGGCTGGCTCTGCCTATCGCCGGCGCGGCCGTTCACTCA
>DASSIU010000312.1:0-2544 GCA_035691585.1 Sphingomicrobium sp.
AACAGTTGCAACCGCGCCGATGTGCCATCGTTGCGTATCCGGTATGAGGGCGTGGGCCAGGAGACAGAATGCCTGAAGCAGATACGATCGATCGCGTGACCTCGCGGCGAGTCCAGGTCGCGAGCCTGCCGCCGGCGGATAGTGGGCGCGGGTTTGCCCGGCTTCCCGACAAGCTGATGGATGAGCTGGGCCTCAACGAAGGCGACGTGATCGAGATCGTCGGCAAGCGGTCGACCGCGGCACGGGCGATCCGCCCCTATGGCGAGGACGAGGGCATCGACATTATTCGCCTGGACGGGCTCCAGCGCGCCAACGCGGGCGTCGGCTCGGGCGATTTCGTCGACGTGCGCAAGGCCGAATCGAGCCCGGCCACCCGTGTGGTCTTCGCGCCTGCGCAACCCAACGTGCGCCTGCAGGGCTCGGCCGACGCGCTGAAGCGCACGTTCGCAGGACGTCCGCTGGTCGAAGGCGATACGGTCGCGACCGCCGGGCACCAGCGCATCAATGCCGACATGCCCGACCACATCCGCCAATTGCTGAATGCGCCCGCGTTCGCGCTTCAGGAGCTGCGGCTGGTGGTGGTCACCGCTCTCCCCAAGGGCATTGTCCACATCGACGGCAACACCGCCGTCGAGCTGCTGCCCGAATATACGGCGAAGGACGGGCAGCGCCGGGCCGACGTCACCTACGACGACCTCGGCGGAATGCGCGACACGATCGACGGGCTGCGCGAAATGGTTGAGCTCCCGCTCCGCCACCCCGAACTCTTTCAGCGGCTCGGCGTCGATCCTCCCAAGGGAGTGCTGCTGCACGGCCCGCCGGGTACGGGCAAGACGCTGCTCGCGCGAGCGGTCGCGAACGAAAGTGCAGCCAAGTTCTTCCACATCGCCGGGCCGGAGATCATGGGGTCGGCCTATGGCGAGAGCGAACGCCGACTGCGCGAAATCTTCGAGCAAGCGGCACAGGAGGCGCCGTCGATCATTTTCATCGACGAGATCGATTCGATTGCGCCCAAGCGCAGTCAGGTGACCGGGGAGGCCGAAAAGCGCCTGGTCGCCCAGCTCCTGACTCTGCTCGACGGGATGGAACCGCGGCAGAACACAGTCGTCATCGCTGCCACTAATCGCCCCGAAGCGATCGACGAGGCGCTCCGCCGTCCCGGCCGGTTCGATCGCGAGATCGTGATCGGCGTGCCCGACGAGCCCGGCCGCCGTGAGATTCTCGGCATTCACACGCGAGGGATGCCCCTGGCGCAAGACGTCAGCCTCGAGGAGCTCGCTCGCCGAACCTATGGCTTCGTCGGCGCCGACATTGCTGCGCTGGCCCGCGAGGCCGCGCTCGAGGCGGTCCGGCGAATCATGCCGCGCATCAACCTCGCCGAGCAGATGATTCCCGCCGAAATTCTCGATGCCCTTTCGGTCGAACGGGCCGATTTCGAGAATGCGCTGAAGCGGGTCCAGCCATCGGCGATGCGCGAAGTGATGGTCGAAGCGCCGCAGGTTCGGTGGGACGATGTTGGCGGCCTCGACGCGGCGCGCGATCGCTTGCGCGAAGGCGTCGAACTTCCGCTCAAACACCCCGAGGCCTTCCGCCGGCTCGGAATCCGGCCGGCTAAGGGCTTCCTGCTCTATGGGCCGCCCGGCACGGGCAAGACCTTGCTTGCCAAGGCCGCTGCGCGAGAGGCGGAGGCGAACTTCATCGCCACCAAGTCATCCGACCTGCTGAGCAAGTGGTACGGGGAAAGCGAGCAGCAGATCGCGCGCCTGTTCAATCGCGCGCGCCAGGTCGCCCCCACGATTATCTTCATTGACGAGCTCGACAGCCTGGTGCCGGCGCGCGGCGGCGGCCTCGGCGAGCCGCAGGTCACCGAGCGGGTGGTCAACACCATCCTTTCGGAGATGGACGGACTCGAGGAGCTGCAAAACGTCGTGGTGATCGGTGCGACCAACCGGCCGACACTGATCGATCCGGCGCTGCTTCGTCCCGGGCGGTTCGACGAGCTGATCTATGTCGGCGTACCAGACACCGCGGGTCGGCGGCGGATCCTTGCGATTCACACCGCGAACATGCCCCTCGCCGAAGATGTCGACCTGGAGAAGATCGCGCAGCGCACCGACCGATTCACCGGTGCAGATCTCGAGGACCTGGTGCGCCGGGCGGGTCTGACCGCGCTCCGCCGCGGCCTCGATACCGGCAAGGTGACCATGGCCGATTTCGAAGTCGCGCTCGGAGAGACCCGCGCCTCTGTGACGCCGGAAATGCTCGAGGAATATGATCGCATCCAGGAGACACTGAAGAGCGAGGCGACGCGTCCGATGGGAGGGATCGGCTTCGTGCTTCCCGGAATGCTCCATCCGCGCCAGGGCGGGAAGCCTTAGCCGGCGAGCCGTCTCCGGCCGACCGCGGCCAGCATCACCAGCAGCAACGCCCAGGCGGCGAACGGCAGGTCGTGGTGCCAGCCGTAGAGCAATATGCCGATGCCGGGCGCGAGCACGTAGCTGATTCCGTTCGCCGACGTGATGACTCCCGCGACCGCACCCTGTT
>DASSIU010000313.1:0-7510 GCA_035691585.1 Sphingomicrobium sp.
TCATATTGCTCACGAATATGGGCGTGATTGGCGGCGACATGGCCGACTTCATGACCGAGCGCGAAGGCGAGCTCAGACTCGTCATCCATCAGCCCGATCAGCTGGCGAGTGATGTACACATAGCCGCCGGGAACCGAGAAGGCATTTTCGACCGCCGAATTGAGGGTCGTGAAATGCAGCTCCTGACCGGGATTCGCAATTCCCGACACTGCCCCGACGCGGCGACCTACGGACTCGACATAGGCGGCACGCGCGCCCGTTTCTGCACCGCCCAGTTCCTGGACCAGCGCGGCGTGATAGCGCTGCGCCTCAGCGACATCCTGCGGATTCAGGGTACGCAGGCGCTGCGCTGCGGCAGGCGTGATCGCCAGCGCCGCGGCGGCAAGCAACAGGATGGTTCTACGCATGAGCCCGACCCACTCTCCCGTTTCGCTCCCAAACTAAGCGCCGGGATTTTGAACGGTGGATGACTGGCTCGGTTCCGCTGCTACCCGATGGCGAGGAACTTGGCGCGGCGCTGGGCGCGCAACTCGTCGGGTCCGAGCCTGCTGCACCCGTCGAGCTCCTCGACCAAAGCTCCCTTCAACGCCCCGATCGCCGCATCCGGATCGCGTTGAGCACCCCCGAGTGGCTCGTCGACGATCCGGTCGACGACTCCGAGCGCTCGCAGGTCAGCGGCGGTGATCTTCATCGCCTCGGCGGCGTCGGCGGCCTTGTCAGCCGTCCGCCACAGTATCGAGGCGCAGCCCTCCGGCGAGATAACGGAATAGACTGCGTGCTCGAACATCAACACTCGGTTGGCGGTCGCGATGGCGACGGCGCCGCCCGAGCCGCCTTCCCCGACGATCACTGCAATGATCGGCACGCCGAGGCGCAGGCATTCCTCGGTCGAGCGGGCAATCGCCTCGGCCTGGCCGCGCTCTTCTGCCTGAACTCCTGGAAAGGCGCCGGGTGTATCGACCAATGTCACCACGGGGATGTTGAACCGGTCGGCAAGGCTCATCAGCCGGATGGCTTTGCGATACCCTTCGGGCTTGGCCATGCCGAAATTGTGTCTGAGTCGAGACGCCGTGTCGTCGCCCTTCTCATGGCCCAACAGCATCACCCGTCGGCCATCGATCCGCGCCAGCCCGCCGACGATCGCAGGATCGTCTGCGAAGGATCGATCGCCGGCCAGGGGGAGGAAGTCATCGGCGATGCCGGCCACATAATCCTTGAAATGCGGCCGGTCAGGATGTCGCGCGACCTGCGCCTTCTGCCACGGAGTAAGCTTGGCATAGGTGTCACGCAGCAGCTTGCTGGCCTTGGTCTCGAGCTTCGAGACCTCGGAGTCGATGTCGATCTCCTCCGAGCTCGCCGCTGTTTCGCGAAGTTCAGCGACGCGCGCCTCGAGCTCGGCGATCGGCTTTTCGAAGTCCAGGTAGGTTTGCATTCGGGAGCGGGGCCTAGGCGGAAGCTGCCGTGAAGGTCAACGAGAACGCGTCGCCAGCGGATGACGGGCGTTGACCAACTCGACCAGGCGGGCGCTGTCGACGTGGGTATAGATCTGGGTCGTCGCGATGTCCGCGTGCCCGAGCAGCGACTGCAGGACGCGCAAATCCGCGCCACCGGACAGCAAATGCGTCGCGAAGGCGTGGCGAAGCACGTGCGGGCTAACTCGCTCCGGCGCGATCCCCGCATCCGCCGCCATCGCGCGAACGATCTGGAACAAGCGCACGCGGCTGAGATGGCTCTTGCCGCTTGGGAACAGCCAGATCGATCCGCCGGGCGCGATCTCCAGCCACTTGCCCACGGCGGCTTGCGCGCGCGACGAGATCGGCACCAGCCGCTCTTTCGAACCCTTGCCCCGGACCATCAGGAAAGGCTGAGCGGATCGGACCGCCCCGCGCGGAAGGCTGACCACTTCGCTGGCGCGAAGACCCGAACCATAGAGGAGTTCGAGCAGCGCGAGATTGCGTAGCGCAATCACCTCCCCGCTGGCGGCGCGGTCTTCGGCGGCTTCGAACATGCGCTCGACCTCGCTCGCCTCGAGAATTCGGGGCAGCGGGCGCTCGAAATGCGGTCGAGGCAAAGCCGCCGACGGATCATCCTTGCGAAAGCCGTCGTCGACCATGAACCCGAAGAAGCGACGGAGCGCGGCGGAGCGGCGCGCCACCGTCGACGGCGCCAGTTCCGCCCACTTGGCACCAAGCGCAGACAAATCGTCAGCCGATGCCGCCCCGAGCGACGGCATGCTTTCCGAAGCCCGTTCGAGATCGTTTTGATAGGCGGCCAACGTGTGGCGCGACGAACCGGCCTCCGCCGCCATCATGTCGAGGAAACGATCGACAAGTGCTCGATCGTCAGGGCTCACGTCCGCGACAGGGCCTCCGCGGCAATCATCCGGGCGGTGAAATCCTGTCCCGTCCGGCGAAGCGCCGACACGGAATGGTACATGTGCGCGGCCGGCACTCGATCGAGCAACGGTGTCTGGAACGCGGTCCCGGTCAGCACGAGCACCGTTCCCCCCTCCCCGCGTCCGGCGGCGGCGTCGACTGCCTCCGTCCAGCTAGTCACGTGGCCCAATCCCAATCCATAGCGTTGATTCAGCGAATTGGCCGTGTCGGTGGTGATCCGGCCCAGGCCGGCGAGGCCCGCTACCAGCAGCGCGGTGCGGGAGTGGTCACGGCTGGTGTCGCGCTTGATGAAGCTGGTGATCCGGCTGGTTCCGACGTCGGCGATGTTCGGCGCCGCCAGCGCAAGCATTGCCCAGCAACGATCGCTGTCGGCATCGTCCATGCGATTCACCGCCGGAATCCATCGAGCCGCGGCTTCGTCATAGCCACCCGCGAGCATCGCCGAGATCAGGTCGGGCGCGTCCTTTGCGAGCTTTGCGTCGGGTGTGATGAGAGTCGCCGCCCGCGCAACCGCCGCCCGCGCCGCTTCTCTGGTCAGCGTGTCCTTGCCGGATCCCAGCACCTTGCGAATAGCCGCAATACGCGCGTCCTGGTCCTTGCCAACGAATGCCTGACGAATCTGCCACGCATCCGTGTCGGGCAGATCGCCGGGATCCGTCGAATCGTAGATCGCCGAATAGAGGTCCACCATCGTTTGCGACGAGAACACGCCAAGCCCAGCCGCGACGGCGGCGGACGCGAGCCGCTGCTGCGGCGTTAACAGCGGCGCACGCGCCTGGAACGCCCGGAGCTGCGGAGAGGCGGCGTTGATCAACCGATCCGGCGGCAGCATTCCAGTGCCGGTCGCCAGGCCAAAACGCCAGGCGGTAAGCGAATCGACGGGATCCCATTCGATTGTCGAGGCTCGGCCGCTGCCGCCGGCTCCGACCACTTTCTCGGCAAGCGCGAGATCGACTCCGCCGATTCGGCCAAACCGCCGTGCCTGATCGATCATCCCGGAAGCCTGATCGGCTTCGCCCGCAAGCGACGCGCACATTGCCTGGACGAGCCGGATCACTCCGGGATCGTATTTCTTGATATTGTCCTCGAGCGGGCACAGCGCCGGCGGGTCGGCGTTGGCGAGCGCGCTTTGGACGGCGACCTGCGTCATCTTCGGAGTGAAGCGGTCGACGTCGACGTTCGCTACCAGCATTCGCGCAGCGTCGGCCTCCCCCATCCGGAGCAGCAGCCACGCGCGCTCTCCAACCCAGTCGACCGGATTGACGTCGGCAGGCGCCCGAAGCTTCGCCAGGAGCGCATCGCGCAAAGCGATATGCGCCCAGCGAGATGCAATTGGCGTCTGCATCCGGCGCATCAGCGTCGACAGGAAGGCACCGTTGGACCCACCCCAGGCGTCGCTGGTGAGCCGCGCATCGGCCGGCTCTATCGCTCCCACCGTCCATGGGTCGCGCCGCGCCCAGCCTGGATATTCGACCGGCGGAGTCGGTGGTTGAAGCGTGTTGCCGGAGACTTCCTCGACGGCGGTTTCGTCCGTTCCACCTTCAGGGGGTGTCGACTCCACGGTTGAGGGCGTCGTCGTTGGCGCCGTCACTCCCTGCGCTGCCGGCTGCTGAGGTGCAGCCTGCTGCGCGATCGCCGGCAACGCGAGGATGACCGCCGCCGATGCGACCAGGATAAGCTTAGTGCGCATTGCCTCCGGGCGCCGGCACGGCAACCTCGATCGCGTGGGTCGGCTGCTGCTTCGGCAGCGTTGAGAGGAGGAAGAGGGCGCCGATAACGATCACGGCAATAATGATGAGCACGAGTGGTCGCATGACCCGGCTTTTGCCGAGCGGGAAAGGCGCTGTATAGCCCTTTAAGCAATGGATTTGGGCAAGCGTCTCGATCGGCCCATCGTGCTGGTCGGGCTAATGGGGGTCGGAAAGTCGACGGTCGGGCGGCGCCTGGCCCGGCGCCTCGGGCTGTCCTTCGTCGACAGCGACGCGGAAATCGAGGGCGCCGCCGGCTACCCCGCCGCCGAAGTGTTCGAGCGCTACGGGGAGCGGGATTTCCGCGATGGCGAACGGCGGCTGGTCGCGCGCCTCGTCGAGGGCGAAATCCGGGTCATCGCCACCGGCGGCGGCGCCTATGTCGACCCGGGGACGCGAAAATTGCTCAACGAGCGGGCGATCACCGTCTGGCTGGATGCTCCCGTCGACATCCTCGCGGAACGCACGTCGCGCCGGGATACCCGTGCGCAGCTTCGGAACGGCGACCCGAAAACTGTCCTGGAGAAGCTCGCCGAGGAGCGCCGCCCCTCCTACAGCGAGGCGCACATCCACGTGAAAAGCGGCGACGGAGCGCACAAGAACGTGGTCGAAGCCATCGTTGATGCGCTGGAATGCTATCTCTCGGCCAGGGGCTGAGGAGACGCGGCTTCATCCTCCTGCTCGTCGGGCAGCGCGCGCTCGGCGCTGAAGGACAATGCTAGGCCCGCATGCAGGTCGCCGGTCGCGCTCTGCCGCTCGAGCCGCTCGCAATCGCGCATTCGGTATTCCCGTTCAACGCGGTCGACCTCCGGCGGATCGACACCATTCGCTTTCAGCGCCGCCCGTCCCATCGCGACCGCGCTTTCGAACAGCTCACGTTCGGCGAACGCGATATCCAGGCCGTCGAGCTCGATCATGTGCACCCGATCGAACGCCCTCACCATGACGGCCGCATGGGGGAAAGCGTCGAGCACAGCCTGGACGGCGGTGCTGCTAAGCTCACCGCCTTCATTGTCGTTGCAGAAGGCGATCACGCGAGCCGTCGCCGCCCCGGCCGTCCGCAGCAGATCGATCCTCAGGCCGTCTCCGTAATAAACCTTGGTCCCAAATTCCTCGGCAGTCTCGATCATGCTCGGGGTCTTGTCGATCAGGGTCACGCCAATGCCCTTGGCCATCATCATTTGGGCCACCGTCTGGCCGAAGCGGCCGTAGCCGACGACAATGGCGCTGGTTTCCGGCGACAGCTCCGGGCCGTCGAGATCGGTTCTCCTGACCTCGCGCCGCTCGAGGAAATCGATGAACCGCATCAGGAACGGCGTCGTGGCCATCGACAGGGTGACGACTGCACCGAACAGCGATGCCGCCTCTGGCAAGATGAGCCGCGCCGCGGCAGCCTGAGCGAACAGCACAAAGCCGAACTCGCCCGCCTGGCTGATCAGCAAGGCCAGTCGAATGCTGTCCGACCACTTGCCGCCAGACACACGATTGATGAGCGTTACGATGACCGCTTTGGTGACGATCACGCCCGCGGCGATGCCGATCACGAACAGCGGCCGCGTCGCGATGAGCCGGAGATCGAGCAGCATTCCGACTGACAGGAAGAACAGGCCGAGCAGGATCGAGCGAAACGGCTCGACATCGGCCTCAAGCTCATGGCGGTACGGAGATTCGGCAAGCATTACGCCGGCGACGAAGGCGCCGAGCGGCACGGACAGGTGAAGCGTGTGCATCACAGCCGCCGCACCCACCACGGTGAACAACCCCGACACGACGAACAACTCGCGCTCGCCTAGTCGGCCGACGAGCCGAAACAGGGGGTTGAGCACCAGCCGGCCCACGATCACCAGCGCGGCGACGGCAAGCACGGTGTAGAGCGCGAGCCTCCACCCCATCGGTGCGGTCGGATCGGGCGGTGTTCGTGCCATCGCGGCGATGATCGTGATCATCGGGACGATCGACAGATCCTGGAAAAGCAGGATGGAAAAGGCGCGCTCACCTTGCGGCGTATTGAGGTCGTTGTCCGCGCGGAGCATCGGGAGCACCTGCGCCGTCGATGACAGTCCGAGTGGAAGTCCGATGGCCAGGGCCGCCTCGGGCGAAATCCCGAGGGTCACGTACAGCAGGGCGCTCAAAGCGAGCCCGCAAAGCACAACCTGGATCAACCCGAGGCCGAAGATGTCGCGCCGGAGCCGCCACAATTGCCGCGGCCGAAGCTCCAGTCCGACAATGAACAGTAGCAGCGCGATGCCGAGGTCGGTGACGCTGGTAAGCTGCTGCGGGTCCTTGATCAGCGCAAGCAGCTGCGGCCCGATGAGCGCCCCAGCGACGATATATCCGAGGGTGGCGCCGAGCTTCAGCCGGCGGAACAGCATCACGAAGACCAGCGCGGCGCCGAGCATGATGGCGCCGCTTTCGAGGATCGCGGTGGTCGCCTGCGCGGTCTCCGCGGCGGTGGTCACGTCGCCGACTCGATGGCCGCGAGGAGTGCCCGGAATGGCAGCAGGATGGCGCCGTGGCGACCCTTTCGCGGCCGGGCCGGGGCAAGCACCGAAATGCCCGGCCATGCGCTGTCGTCCTCATGGTCGCTCGCCAGCCAGTGGCTCAGCGCCAGAAGCGACGCGGAAACCTCGTCATGGCTTCGGCCAGGGCCGTGCTTTTCGACCAGCGCGGCCGACGCCTGGCCGAAAGCACAGGCATGAACCTTGATCGACAGTCTCTCGACCCGGCGCTCCTCGTCGAGCTGCACCGCCAGGCTGATCCGGCTCCCGCATGTCGGAGAGCGCAGCTCCGCCCGGCCGTCTTCGCGTTCGAGTTCATGCGGCTCCTTGAGCGAAGCGGCAAGCCGCAGGATCTCGGTCGTGTACAGCGGCTCCGTCATTCGCGCCGCCAAGTAGTGCCGCCCGGCCCGTCCTCCAAGATGATGCCTTCGGCCTTAAGTTCGTCGCGGATGCGGTCCGCAGTCGCGAAATCGCGACTCTTCTTGGCCTCCGTTCGATCCGCTATCCGTTGCTCGATTGCCGGCGCATCGGCGTCACCTTGGAACCATTCGACCGCCGAGACCTCCAGTAGCCCTAGCAGCGCCGCGCTGGCCTTCAGCGTGCCTCCGTCGAGCGACGACAGTCGGGACAACGCGAGCGGGGTGTTGAGGTCATCGCGCAGCGCCTGAAGAAAGGCTTCGTCGACCTGCCCCGGCAAAGAGTCCCCCGCAACCCGATAGAACCGGTCAAGAAGGGTTTTCGATTGTTCAACCAGCGCATCCGTCCAAGGAAGCGGAGAACGGTAGTGTGCGCTCAGCAGCGCCAATCGCAGCGTCTCGCCTTTGTGTCCCTCCGCCAACAGCTCCGAAGGCGTGACGATATTGCCCAG
>DASSIU010000314.1:0-2199 GCA_035691585.1 Sphingomicrobium sp.
CTCCTCGATCTCGGCCGCATCCTCGATTCGGTAAAGATCGACGTGCCAGACCGACGGGTCGAGGGCGTCGTAAGGCTGGACGATCGCGAAAGTCGGGCTCGGAATGTCGGTTTCGTGCCCCAGGGCGGCAATGAAGCCGCGCGCGAGAGCTGTCTTCCCGACGCCCAGCGGCCCTGAGAGGGTGATGACGTCCCCTTGGCGGGCGACGCGCGCGAGGGCGGCACCCAGATCGGCCGTGTCGGCTTCGCTTTTCAGGATCATCGCGACCCGCGCGGGATCATCAATGTGACCGCCGTGCCTTTACCCTTTTCGGAATCGATCTCGACCGTGCCGCCGTGCGCTTCGATGAACTGCTGCGTCAGCGGCAACCCAAGCCCAAGGGCCGCCTCGCCGCGAACGCCCGCTTCCGCGACCCGGTCGAAGCGGTTGAACACCCGAGGCAGATCCTCGGGTTCGATTCCGGAGCCATTGTCACTGATCCGGATCACCGCCTGCTTCTTGTCACCTTCTGCGGTGACCTTAATCCAGCCCTTGCGGTCGGTGTAAGCGATGGCGTTTTGGAGCACGTGCTCGACCGATTCGCGCAAGCGCCGAGCATCTCCAAAGACATGCCCAGCCGATGGCGAGATTTCGACTTCGAACTTCTGCGCTTTTTCGGCGGCGCGGGGCTTGGCGGTCTCGACCGCGGCACGGCACAGACCGGCCACGTCCACGCGCTCTTTCTCCAGCGCCACGCCGCGCGTGTCGCCCGTCGTGAGATCCAGCACGTCATTGATGAGCTTCGACAACCGCTCGACCGATTCCAGGATAGCGCTGACGTAATCGCGCGCTTTCGGCGAAAGATCGCCGGCGTAGCCGCCGCCCAGGAGCTCGCCGAAACCGCCGATCGACGTCAGGGGCGTGCGCAATTCGTAGCTCATGTTGGCGACAAAATCGGTCTTCACCCGATCGGCTTCTTCAAGCGCGTGCGCTCGTTCGCGCAGGGCAGCTTCAATGCGCGTGGAATCGGTGACATCGATCATCGTGAAAAGTGCGTTCCCGTCGGGCAGCGGCACCGCGGCGAACTGAAAATGCCGACCATCGGTCATGGAGATGCGCCCATTCGCCGATTGCCGTTCGTTGGTCGTCTGACGGACCATCTCGCGGATTTGTGCGGCCGTGGTGGGATTCACCAGCTTGCGCGCCATGGCGGGCACCAGCTCGTCAACTCGCGGATGGGTCGTCAGCCAGTCCTCGTCCAGCTCCCAATCTTCGAGGAAGCGCCGGTTCCAGGTGTAAAGCCGGCCGTCGCTAGCGAAGACGCTGATCGCCTCATAGAGATTGTCGAAAGTCGCGGCCCGCACCCGCAGCAACGTGTCACGCGCGGACGCCAGCCGGAGCTGCTCGGTCCGGTCCTCGAGGAACAGGCGGAGCCCTCCGTCTGGAAGTGGCTGCGCGACTACCCGGATATGATCCCCGGCCGGGAGCATCCACTCTTCCTCGAGCACCTCGTCGGCGCTGGTGAACCAACCTCGCCGCTCCTCCTTCCAGGCGGGGAAATCGCGCGTCTCGGGAAGGCGCTGCTCATCGCGCATTCGCTCGATCACCCGGTCGAACTCGGGTTTTTCGGCGAGCCATTCCGGATCGAGCCTCGTCATCATTGCGAACGGGCGGTTGAAGAAGCTCAGGCTGCGGTCGGCGTCGAACTGCGCGGTTCCCGCCGTCATCCTGTCGGCAAGCTCGCGCTGGGATTCGATGTAGCGGCCGAGCTCCGCCCGGGCGTCCTCCAGGTCCTGCACATCCACCGCGAAACCCGCCACCGCTCCCGTCGCGAGCGGTACGTTGACGATGCGCAACATGCGCCGTTCGCCGCGGATGATTGCCGGCTGCATCTGTGAGACCACCCGGCCGCTCTGCAGCGCCTTGCCGGCCATTGCCGAGGCGCTTTCCACCCCGGGCGCATCAATGAGCTCGGCGTCGCGGGCGATGACGTCGGCGGCATCCTTCGCCTCCACCGCATGGACGAACGCGTTGTTGACCAGCCCGAGCTTGAGGTCGGGACCGCGATACCACATCGGGAACGGCGCGGCCTCGATGAGGTGAGTGAGCGAGCCGAGCGCCGCTTCGGTCTGGCGCAGCCGGATCGCCAGCCTCGCGCGATCTTCCTCGCCCGCGCTCATGTCGACGAACCAGAGGAGGAGTGTGCCGGGCTCCTCGCCG
>DASSIU010000315.1:0-2973 GCA_035691585.1 Sphingomicrobium sp.
GCGTTCCGCTTCGTCTCGGATCACGCGAGCGTGCTCCCGAAGGCGATCGACGACGCACGCTTCGCTTTCTATTCGAAGGAACTGTCGGGCGTTCAGCAGCAGCGCGAACGCTGGAAGCGCGGTGTCGCCGCGGTCAACGGCGCCCTCGGCGAAGGCGTCGGCCAGATCTATGTGAAGTCCCACTTCCCGGCCTCGTCCGAAGCGCAGATGCATGAGCTGATCGGCAACCTCGAGGATGCCTATCGCGAGCGCATCAGCAGCAACAAGTGGATGGATGACGCGACCCGCAAGGCAGCGCTCGAGAAGCTCGCCGCGTTCGAGCCGCGCATCGGCCACCCCGTCAAATATATCGATTATTCGTCGATGAAGGTGGTGAAGGGCGATCCGCTCGGCAACTTGCTGCGTGCCGCCGACTTCCAGTGGAAGCTCGACCTCAAGCGCTTCCCCAAGCCGGTTGACCGGACGCTCTGGGGCATGTTCCCGCAGACGATCAACGCCTACTACAACCCGCTGGCCAACCAGATCACCTTCCCGGCCGCGATCCTTCAGCCGCCGTTCTTCGATCCCAACGCCGATGCGGCGGCGAATTACGGCGCGATCGGCGCCGTCATCGGGCACGAAATGGGCCACGGCTTCGACAATGAGGGCCGGAAGTTCGACCCGAAGGGCAAGCTTCGCGACTGGTGGTCGCCCGACGCGGCCAAGGCCTTCACCGCGAAGACCGACACGCTCGTCGCGCAGTACAACGGCTTCTATCCGTGGCCCGACCTGCACGTGAACGGCAAGCTGACGCTGGGCGAGAATATCGGCGACCTGTCGGGGGTCGAGGCATCCTATGCGGCGTTCAAGAAGTATGAGGCAAAGCATGGGGCCTCGCCGGTGATCGACGGACTGACCGGCGACCAGCGCTTCTTCATCGCTTACGCCCAGGCGTGGCAGGAAAAGCAGCGCGAGGACGCCGAGCGCCAGCAGGTGATCACCAACGAGCATAGCCCGGGCCGGTATCGAGTGAACGGTGTCGTCCGGAACGTCGACGCCTGGTACAAGGCGTTCAACGTTCAGCCGGGCGACAAGCTCTACCTCCCGCCGGATCAGCGCGTTCACATCTGGTAGACCGGCACGTCTGGTAAGCGGCTTTGAAAACGGCGCCGTCCCGGCTAGGGGCAGCGCCGTGGCCGCTACCATCCACACGCTAACCACGCAGGGCGCGCCCTCGCTCGACGCGCTGATGGCGCTCGTCGCGAGCGACATGAACGGCGTCAACGCCGTGATCCTCGAGCGCATGCAGAGCAAGGTCGCGCTGATCCCGGAGCTCGCCGGCCACCTCATTGCCGGCGGCGGCAAGCGCATGCGGCCGATGCTGACGCTCGCAAGCAGCGCCCTGCTCGGCTACCCCGGAACGCGCCACCACAAGCTCGCCGCCGCGGTCGAGTTCATCCACACCGCGACCCTCCTGCACGATGACGTGGTCGACGGCTCGGGGATGCGGCGGGGCAAGCGCACCGCCAACCTCATTTGGGGCAATCCGGCGAGCGTGCTGGTCGGCGATTTCCTCTTCTCCCGCGCCTTCGAGCTGATGGTCGAGGACGGCAGCCTCAAGGTGCTTCGGATCCTCAGCCACGCCTCCGCGGTGATCGCCGAGGGCGAGGTCGACCAGCTCACCGCCCAGCGGCGGATCGACACCGACGAAGAGCATTATCTCGAGATCATCAGCGCCAAGACCGCCGCGCTGTTCGCCGCAGCGTGCCGGGTATCGCCGGTGGTGGCCGAGGCGAGCGAGGACGCCGAGCTGGCGCTCGAATATTACGGTCGCAACCTCGGCATCGCCTTCCAGCTGAGCGACGACGTCATCGACTATGCCTCGGACGCGGAAACGATGGGCAAGGGCGTCGGCGACGACTTCCGCGACGGCAAAATGACTCTTCCGGTGATCCTCGCCTACGCGCGCGGCAGCGACGAAGACCGCGCCTTTTGGCGGGCGGCAATCGGCGGCGAGCGAATCTCGGATGATGACCTGGCGCACGCCACCCGCCTGCTCAGGGAGACGGACGCGCTCGCGGACACCGTCGAGCGCGCGCGCCATTACGGTCGGCGGGCCATCGACGCGCTCGCGATCTTTCCGGCCAGCAAGGCCAAGGCCGCGTTGACTGAAGCCGCGGAGTTTGCTGTCGCGCGGGCCTACTGACACTGTCCGCACGCGTTCAGGTGTCAAATTTGCGAACTCTCGCGACGCAGCTGCCGATAGACCTTGTCCTGCCGGACTTGCTGGCCGAGCTGCGCCAACACACCCGCGCTTTGCTCATCGCACCTCCCGGCGCGGGCAAGACGACCAGGGTCGCACCGGGGCTGCTGAGCGAAGATTGGTGCAGCGGCCAGGTGCTGCTGCTCGTCCCCCGTCGTCTCGCCGCGCGTGCCGCGGCCGAGTTCATGGCGGCGGAGCTGAACGAGAAACCCGCGGAGACGATCGGTTACGCGACGCGTCTAGACACCAGGATCGGCAATGGAACGCGAGTCATTGCGATGACTCACGGCGTTTTCCTGTCGCGGATCCAGTCCGACCCCGACCTCAGCGGCGTATCGGCGGTGCTGTTCGACGAGGTGCACGAACGCAGCCTCGACAATGACCTCGCACTCGCGCTGGCGCTGGACGTGGCAAGCGCACTCCGCGACGACCTCCGGTTTCTGGCCATGTCGGCGACGCTGGACGTTGAGCGCTTCCAGCGCCTGCTGAACAATCCACCGACGATCGTGAGCGAAGGGAGCAGCTTCCCGCTCGACATCCGATATGCTGGGCGGGACGCGACCGCGCGGATCGAGCCGCAAATGGCTTCAACGATCCGGCGAGCGCTTGCCGAGCACGAGGGATCGCTTCTCGCCTTCCTGCCTGGCGTGGCTGAGATCGAACGAACCGCCGAGGCGCTCGGAGGGCTTCCATCGGATGTCACGCTCCACAAGCTGCACGGCGGCATCGAG
>DASSIU010000316.1:0-10409 GCA_035691585.1 Sphingomicrobium sp.
CATTCCGCTGGCGCTCGTCGACCGTGTCGACGTGCTGACCGGCGGCGCGAGCTCGACTTACGGTGCCGACGCGGTCGCGGGCGTGATCAACTTCATCACCCGCAGCGACTTCTCGGGCATGGAGCTTTCGGTTTCCGACCAAATTACCCAGCGCGGTGACGGTAACCGTCTGCGGGGTGACCTGACCATCGGCGCCAACTTCGACGACAACCGCGGCAACGCGGTGATCAGCCTCGGCTATCAGGAATCCGATCCGGTTTTCGAGGGTGGCGATCGTTCCTACTCCGACCTCGCGCTCGATTCGAGCAACCCGGGTAACCTCCGAAAGGCGGGATCGTCGGTGACGACGCCGACTCGACTGGACCTTAATAACACCAGCGCGGCTTTCCCGTCGGGTTCGGTGCAGGTGAACGGCACCAACTTCGTTGATTATGGCGCCCTGGGCGTTCCGTTCAACTTCAACCCGTACAACGTCTTCCAGACGCCCTTCACGCGCTACAACCTTTACAGCGCCGGCCATTACGACATCGCCGACCACCTGACGGTCTATGCGCGTGGCATGTTCAGCCAGAACAGCGTCAAGACGATCATCGCGCCGTCGGGCTCGTTCGCCACGGCATTCGATATTCCGCTTAGCAACCCGTTCCTGAGCGTTGCGCAGGAGCAGGCACTTTGCGCCGACCTGTCGCTCACTGCAGCGCAGTGCACGGCCGCGAAGACGGCCACCGGCCCTAACGATCCGAATTACGTCGTGGACAATGTCGGCGTCCGTCGCCGCACCCCGGAGGTCGGGCCGCGTATCAGCGACTTCGAGACACGCACTTGGGATTTCCGCGCGGGTATTCGCGGCGACATCACCGACAAGATCGGCTTCGATGTCTTCGCGACCCGCGGCATGACCAACAGCGTTCAGAATGTCGACAACTACACGCTGGATTCGCACTTTCAGCAGGGTCTGCTCACGCAGACAGATGCTACCGGCAACATCGTCTGCCAGGACCCGAGCAACGGCTGCGTTCCGATCAACCTCTTCGGTCCTCCGGGGAGCATCACGACCCCGATGGCCAACTTCCTGCGTGGAAATTCGGAGATTACGACAGACGTCAAGCTGTCGCAGGCGCGGGCCACGATCAACGGCGACACGCCGCTCCAGTTGTGGGCCAAGAACCCGGTCAGCTTCGCGGTCGGCGCCGAATATCGCAAATATGCGTCGGACATCATTCCGGACTTCTTGGCGCAATCCGGTGACCTCGGCGGTTTCGGCAGCGCGCCGCCACCGGTGACCGGCGGTCTCGACGTTTATGAAGGATTCGCCGAAGTCATTGCGCCGATCGTCAGCGATCGGCCGTTCTTCGACGAACTTCAGCTCGAAGCCGGTGTCCGTCGGTCGCACTACACGATTGCTGCCCCCGGAACGCCGAAGTTCAACACCACGACCTGGAAGGTAGCGGGCAGTTGGGCTCCGGTGCACGACATCAAGTTCCGCGGCGCGTACAACCGCGCGGTTCGTGCTCCGAATATCTCCGAGCTGTTCACTCCTAAGTCCGAAGGACTGACGAATCTCGCCACCGATCCGTGCGCCGGTGCAGCTCCGCTGACGAACCCGACTCTTGCTGCGGTCTGCATCGCGCAGGGTGCGCCGGCGAACAAGATCGGCACGATAGCCAATCCGAACGCGGGCCAGGCCAATGCGATCTTCGACGGCAACCTCAACCTGAAGCCGGAGAAGGCCACGACATGGACCGTTGGTGCGGTGATCCGTCCGCGCTTCCTGAACGGATTCAGCGCTTCGATCGATTATTACAACATCAAGGTGAAGAACGCGATCACCGCGCCGACGCCCGATGATGCGATCAATGCTTGCTTCAACAGTCCATCGGTCACCAACCCGGCTTGCACCGTGATTCACCGCAACACGAAGACCGGCGCTCTCGACGGCGATCCGAATCAGGTTCCGGGTCTGTTCTTGCCCCTTAGCAATCTCGGCAAGATCACGACGGACGGCGTCGATCTCACGTTCGACTATCGCACCAGGCTCGGTACGTGGCTCGGCACTCCGGCGAAGTTGGCCTTGAACTTCGGCGGCAACTGGACGCACAGCCAGAAGTTCCAGGCGACGCCGACTTCGCTGAACCGCGAATGCGTAGGCTTCTACAGCGCGAACTGCGGCTTCCCGGGCGGTCAGCTTCTTCCGAAATATTCGTTCAACGAACGGACGACGCTGTCGCTTGGCAAGGTCGATCTTTCGGTGCTGTGGCGCTATATCGGCAAGATGCGCTACGAGCCGGGGCTTGCTCCGCTGTTCAAGGGAACGGTCGCGAGCGGCCCCGCCTCCTCGCCGTTCATCAACGATCCGGGCAATCTCAACGGCAAGACTGTGGACTTCAACCACATCCCCGCGGAGAACTATTTCGACTTCTCGACCCGGTTCAACGTCAACGAGCATTTCGACCTGACGTTCACGATCGACAATATCCTCGACAAGAAGCCGCCGATCGTGGGCAACACGGCGGGTTCGACCTCGGCGAACGCAGGCAATACCTTCCCGGCGACTTACGATCCGCTGGGCCGCCGCTTCGCCGCGGGTGCTCGCATCAAGTTCTGATCCGAGTTCAAAGCGTAAAAAGGGGAGAGGCGGACCTTCGGGTTCGCCTCTTTTCTTTTGAGTGAAGCGTAAGCGTCGCGTGCGGCAGCGAGTCAGTTCTTAGGGAATGTGCCGGTGCTCGCGGATCCAGCGGGTCGCCAGATATTTCGTGCCGGCGGTCACCGGCATTCCGGCATGTTGGGCAAGCGGCTCGCGAAGACCGCGACCGTCCGAATTGCCAAAGATCAGCACGTCGCCGATGCCGCCGCGCAGCTCTTGCCCGGTCCTTACGAAGCGCGTGGCTCCGCCCTCATAGTCCTCGTTCAGATAAATGAGGGCGGTCCAGGGCCTCGGATTGTCGGTGCCCTGCAGGAAGTCGAAATGCGGGCGATATTCCTGCCCGGGCAGATAGCGCAGCACCTGCAGCGGTTCGCCCTGCTCGTAGGCGGTGTCGGTCACTTTGGCGACGCGCCGATTGAGCGCATGGATTGCCGGATCCTCGGCCAACCAGAAGAAGCCGGCGCCATCGGACGTGCGAAGCGTGTCCCGCACCTCCTCGCCCTTGTCGTTGAAGACCATCGAGGGGCGGAACAGAGGCTCTGCCGTTTGTATGAGATAGTCGCATTCGGCCGAAGTCATCAGCTGCCTGACGACGCGAAGGTCCGGCTTATCACTCAGCCTCTCGGGTTCCGGAACCGCCACCGCCTCCCCGTCTCCATCGATGCGCATGGACCTGATCAGGTCGAGCGCAGCGCGTCGGTCGGGGAGCTTGCGGGCCTCCACCTCGAGCCGTTCAAGCGCGAGCGGCCAATCGCGCTTTCCGGCAACCCCGCTCGCCAGCAGGTTGGTGACGAAGACATTGGCATAAGCGTGTCCCAGCGAAGCCGCATGTTCGAACAGCACCCGGCCTCTTACAGGGTCCTGCGGAATCATGTTGCCCGTCCAGGACAGCCGAGCGAGGGCGAACACCGCGTGCGGATTGGCCGCCAGGGCCAATTCCCGCAGTGGTTCCAGTCCCTCTGTCCGGCCGGCATCGATCAGGCGAAGCGCGTGCTGAAGCTTTTCGTCGGTCATCCGGCTCGCCCCACAAGCGGTGCGGGCAGCGACATTGGAACATTCGCGTGGTCCGCGACCCTCGCCGCCCATTCGAGCACCATCGCGATCTCGGCTGCGTGAAGCGACTGTCCGCGCTCACGGTCCCGATCGCGCGCTTCGGCCGAGTACTCGCGACCGTCCTTGCTGTGCGTCCTGAACGCCGGACCGTCGGCGATTGCCTCGGCATCAAGGTCGAGTTCGAACAGATCTCTCAGTGCAGCAAGGCATTCGACGGGAGACGAAACGAGGACGTCGCTGTCGAGAGTCCGGAAACCCGGCGCTTGCTGCGCGAGCTCGGCGAACAATCCCTGCTGGGCGAGCCATCCGAGCGCGGCGACCTGCAAGTCCGTCTGGCGGTACAGCTCCTCCTCGGTGAACCCGAACCGGCCAGCCTGACCCAGCTGGATCAAGGACCACATCAACTCGCGCACCCACGCGCGTCCTTCGATCTCCTTGCGCGCGATCGAAGCGAGGAAGGCGGGAAGCGGCGCATGCAGCAAGACCGCGCGCAACCCGGGACGCAGCGCCATCATCAGCGGCGTCAGGGGATTGAGCAGGTTCGATGGCTTCACGACGTTGATTTCACCGGCCCCCAGCGGTCGGGCCAGCAGGAGGAGCGCGACGTCCATCGCCGCTGCCACCTGCCGCGCGTCTCGGCGCCGCAACCGCAGGCCCACGACGTCGTTGAGGATCTGCGGCTCCTTGAGTCCAAACGAGACCCCCGGAACGTCGAAAGCGCGCGCCAGCATCGTCGAGCAGCAATAGGCCGAGTGGAATATAATTCTGGGTGTGGGCAGATCGCGCTCCCGAGCCTCGGCGAGGCAATCGGCCCGTGAATAAACAGCGAGCGGCGCGTCGCCGATTCCACTGTCAGTGAGGAATGTCAGTTCGCGCTGGGTCTTGCGCGGCACGAACCGAAACTGGATCGCGTCGTTGACCTCGTCGTAACGATGCGCGAGCCAGCGGCCATCGTCGATGAGGTTGGGCAAGGAAGGCAAGTCCGCGGCCATCAGGGACTTCTTGATCAAAGCCAGCGCCACCCGCAAGCTCGACCTTGACCCGGCGGCAAATCACCTCTCATCTTGAAGTGATGAGCATGACTGTCGAGCAGCACCTGGCACGGGCGGTGAGGGCGCAGCAGCAGGGCCGCCGCGCCGAGGCGCTTGGCGACCTCGAGGCGGCGCTCGGCCTCCAACCGGAGCATCCGGTCGCTCACAACATGCTCGGCCTCGACGCGCTCAGCCGTGACGACCCGGCGACCGCTCACCGGCATTTCGAGGCGGCAACCCGTGCCGACCCCGCCGCTGCCGCGCTTTGGATGAACCTCGCGAAGGCGAGCCGCCTCCTTGCAGACGACGCGGCCGAACGCGCCGCGCTCGAGTCCGCCCTCGAAACTGACCAGCGCCATCTCTTGGCTTTGATCCGACTTGCCGAGCTTCATGAGCGGCGGGCCGAAATCGCCGATGCGACAATGCGCTGGGCGGCGGTGGCGGCGCTTGCCAACGAACATGCCAACCCGCCCGCTGAGCTTCGCACCATCTTCGACCATGCCCGCGCCTTCGTCGCACAGCGGTCGCAAAAGCTCGCGAACGCGCTCGACGCGGATCTCGCTCCAGCGCTGAAGAAGGCTTCCGTTCGCGATCGGCGGCGCGCAGACGCGGCCGTACAGATGATGCTCGGCCGCCGCCAAATATACACCAATGTCTGCCATGGGATGCATTATCCGTTTCTACCGGCAGACGAGTATTTCGATCGCGAGCATTTCCCTTGGCTGGGGGAGCTCGAGGCCGAGACCGATGTGATCCGCGCCGAAGTGACGGCGCTTCTCGCGTCCGACGATCCAGGGCTGTCGCCATATGTGACGATGCCGCCTGGCACCCCCGCCAACGTCTGGACGGACCTCAACAACAGCCCCGCGTGGAGCGCTCTCCACCTATGGAAGGATGGTCAGCGGATCGACGGCGCCTGTGCCAAGGCGCCAAAAACGGCGGCGATCATCGAGAAGCTGCCCCTCGCCCAAATTCCCGGGCGCGCGCCGACAGTGTTTTTCTCGATTCTCCAGGCCGGCCAGCATATTCCACCGCATACCGGGGTAACCAATACGCGGACGATCATCCATCTGCCGCTGGTGGTCCCGCCGGGTTGCCGTTTTCGTGTGGGCGGTGAAACCCGTGAATGGCGTGAGGGCGAGGCGTTGGCATTCGACGATACGATCGAGCATGAGGCTTGGAATCCGAGCGGCGAGGATCGAGCCATCCTCATTCTTGACGTGTGGAACCCGTATCTCAGCGAGCAGGAACGGCAGATGATCTGCCGACTGTTCGCTGTCGTCGACGCCCAGAAAGGCATCGATTGATCGGACCAAAGCTGCACTTTTCGTCTCTCGATGCACCTACAATGTTGTTGACGACGGTTAGGTCAGCAGCCACCAAATAGGTTTCCCTTTCAGGAGTTGCTCATGCTCGTTTCAGTGGTTGCCTTTCTCGCCGCATCGACAGCCCAGGCCGCTGAACCGCCTTCGCCTGCTCCGGCGACCCAGACGCCGCCTGCGAAGGAAAAGAAAATCTGTCGTACCGACCAGCTGATCGGCTCGATGATCCCGAAGCGAGTGTGCAAGACCAAGCTGGAATGGGATGGACAGTCGGCCGCAAGGCCGCCGCAGGACAACACTTCCGGTCAGCAGCCCGCACAGTCGTCCGGAAGCGGATCAAACAACTAAGCCGCTTCGCGCTCCTCGCCTAGGGGAGTGAGCACCAGCTCGCCGTCGCCCTCGTCGACTCGCACGACTGAACCATCGGGGATCTCGCCGGCGAGAATCCTGTCGGCGAGCGGGTCCTGCAAATACTTCTGGACCGCGCGCTTGAGCGGCCGCGCGCCGTACACCGGGTCGTAGCCGACACGCCCGAGCCATGCGCGGGCAGCATCGGTCAGCTTCAACCGGATCTTGCGATCGTCGAGCAGCTTCTGGAGGCGCGCGACCTGGATGTCGACAATTGGCCCCATGTGTCCCGCCGACAGCCGGTGGAACAGGATGATCTCGTCGAGGCGATTGAGGAATTCGGGGCGGAAATGGGCGCGGACGACCTCCATCACCTGCGGCTCGACTTTCTCGACCGGTTCATCCTCGCCAAGTTGCGCCAGATACTGGGAGCCGAGATTGGAGGTCAGGATGATGATCGTGTTGGTGAAATCGACTGTGCGCCCCTGTCCATCCGTCAGTCGCCCGTCGTCGAGCACCTGAAGCAGCACGTTGAACACGTCCCCGTGGGCCTTCTCGACCTCGTCGAACAGCACGACCTGGTAGGGCCGGCGCCGAACCGCTTCGGTCAGGACCCCGCCTTCCTCGTACCCGACATAGCCTGGGGGAGCGCCGATCAGCCGCGCGACGGCGTGCTTCTCCATGAACTCGCTCATGTCGATCCGGACCATCGCCGAGCTGTCATCGAAGAGGAATTCGGCAAGCGCCTTGGTGAGCTCGGTCTTCCCGACGCCCGTGGGCCCAAGGAACAGGAAGGAGCCGAGCGGTCGGTGGGGGTCCTGCAGCCCCGCCCGCGCCCGACGGACCGCGGCGGACACGGCCTTCACCGCATCCTCCTGCCCGATCACCCGAGCGCCGATCGTCGCCTCCATCTGGAGCAACTTCTCGCGCTCGCCTTCCATCATCCGTTCAACCGGAATTCCGGTCCAGCGGCTGACCACGGCGGCGATGTCCTGGCCGGTGACTTCCTCGCGCAGCATTGCACCTTTTGAGGCCGCCTGCGCGTCGGAGAGCTGCTTCTCCAGGTTCGGGATTCGGCCGTATTGAAGCTCACCCGCCTTGGCGAGGTCGCCGCCGCGCTGCGCCTGCTCCAGTTCGAGCCGCGTCGCGTCGAGCTGCTCCTTGATCTTCGCCTCGCCCGCGATCTTTTCCTTTTCCGCCTGCCAACGCTGAGTCAGCTCGCCCGATTGCTGCTCGAGGTTTGCGAGTTCCTCCTCGAGCTTGTCGAGCCGGTCCTTCGAAGCCTTGTCGGGCTCCTTCTTCAGCGCCTCGCGCTCGATTTTGAGCTGGATGATGCGTCGATCGAGATTCTCGATTTCTTCGGGTTTGGATTCGACCTCCATCCGGATTCGGCTTGCGGCCTCGTCCATCAGGTCGATCGCCTTGTCCGGCAGGAAACGGTCGGTGATGTAGCGGTTGCCGAGGGTCGCCGCGGCGACGATCGCGGCGTCCGTAATCCGGACGCCGTGGTGAAGCTCGTATTTTTCCTTCAGGCCGCGCAAGATCGAGATGGTGTCGGGCACGGTGGGCTCGCCGACGAACACCGGTTGGAAGCGTCGCTCCAGCGCGGCGTCCTTCTCGATATATTTGCGATATTCGTCGAGCGTGGTCGCGCCGATGCAATGAAGCTCGCCGCGCGCGAGGGCAGGCTTGAGCAGATTGCCGGCATCCATTGCGCCCTCGGCCTTGCCGGCGCCGACGAGTGTGTGCATCTCGTCAATGAACAGGATGATGTCGCCTTCGGCCTGGCGCACCTCGTCGAGCACGCCCTTCAGCCGTTCCTCGAACTCGCCGCGATATTTGGCGCCGGCGATCAGCGCGCCCATGTCGAGCGCAAGCAGGCGCTTGTCCTTGATGCCGTCGGGCACGTCGCCATTGGTGATCCTGAGCGCCAAGCCCTCGACGATGGCAGTCTTGCCGACGCCCGGCTCGCCGATCAGCACCGGATTGTTCTTGGTGCGCCGCGCGAGCACCTGGATGGTGCGGCGGATCTCCTCGTCGCGGCCGATCACCGGGTCGAGCTTGCCCTCACGCGCCGCCTCGGTCAGGTCGCGGGCGTACTTCTTCAGCGCATCGTAGCGGTCCTCGGCACCCTGCGTGTCCGCTGTGCGACCGCCGCGTAGCTGCTCGATCGCGCTGTTCAGATTTTGCGGGGTCAGGCCAGCCTTCGCCAGCGCATTGCCGACGTCCGTGCCCTTCGCGAGAGCCATCGCCAGCAGGATGCGCTCGACGGTCACGTAGCTGTCACCGGATTTTTTCGCGACCTCGCCGGCCTGGTCGAGAATCCGGATCGTGTCCCCGTCGATCGCAGGAGCTTGAGTTGCGCCGCTGCCGGTCACCGCGGGGATCTTCGCGACGAGCTGATCGACTTCGCGCTTCGCGGTCTTCGCGTCACCGCCTGCGGCCTCGATCAGCCCGGCGGCCATGCCCTGCTCGTCGTCGAGCAACGCCTTCAGCAAATGCGCCGGCGCAATCCGCTGCTGATGTTCCCGGACCGCGATCGTCTGCGCGGCCTGGAGGAATCCCCGCGCGCGGTCCGTCAGCTTCTCAAAGTCCATTCAATCTACCCCTCTTTCCTTGAGGGTCGATATGGTGTTGCACATCAGCAACACAAGGGATTCGCGCAAGGCTTGTCGAACGGCAAGCGATCTCAGTGCGGCTGGCCGACCGGAGTTGGTGGCAGGGGCGCTGGTGACGCTGCAAGAGGTGGGGAGGCAACGGTCGCAGGCGTTCCTGGCAGCGGCTGACCGACGCTCGCGACGTCCTCAGGGTGCAGGATCGGTGGGCATTCCGCCGCGACCGCCGGGTCCATGTTCCACCGGCGGTACTTGGTGCTGTCGATGTGGAAGCGCAGGTAGGCGTAGAAGCCGAGACCAGCATTGTAGGCTGCGCCATGCTGCGAATGGATGCCGCACAAGGTGCGCATCAAGGTCACCCGGTCGGTCGGCCGCAGCGGGACCAAATCGACGGCCGAATCGAGCCTGTGCGCGCTTTCGGGAGCACCGCCGGCGCAGACGTTGAGCACGGGATTGCGGTACACGGAGACTGGCTCGACCGGACCCACGGCGGGGATCACATAGTCGCGGATGTAGCGCAGCGTCTGGACCATGTGGGGCCATTCGTCGGACGGGGGCACTTCGAACGGCTGCTGGCCGCAATCCTTCCACGACGTCGCGGTACGCAGCAGCTGCCAGGTCGGAACCACGCCCCCGACTTCTGCCGCGACCAGATAATCGTTGAACGCCTTCACCTCGACGGCATGAGTCGGCACCGCGAGGTACCAGGAGCGATAACCCGGCTCGTCCTGTCCGGCGGTGATGTACGGAGCCGCAGGGTTCCATGCCGCGGCCGCTGTGGCCGCGGGTGGCGGCGTTTGGGCACCCGCTGCGGAGGCAATCAGGAACAAAGAGGCGAAGATCAGCTTCATCGGCCCAACCATACTCCCATGGCTTGCCTTGAAAAGCGCCGAACGCCGGGCGACATCGCAGAAATGACTCAGCCCATCGACGTCGACCTGCCGCACAATCTCGGCAAGGACGAGGCCCGTCGCCGAATCGCCAACAACATGCACAAGCTGCAGGAGCATATCCCCGGCGGAGCGCACGTGCAGTCGGGCTGGAGCGGCGATCAGCTCAACCTTCAAGTCGCCGCGATGGGCGAAACGGTGAATGCGACGATCGATGTCCAGGAAACCAAGGTGCACCTCAAGGTGCTGCTCCCGGGCATGCTCGGCATGTTCGGCGGACTTGTGCAAGCGGCGCTGCAGAAGAAGGGCGGCGCGCTGCTGGAGGATCACAGCAAGTAATTGGTGATTGCGAGGAACGCGCCCAAGCGGCAATCCAGCTGGGTTGCTTCGCTTCGCTCGCAATGACGGGGGACAAATGCGCCATTTCGCGGTGGTCGGTTCGGGTCCGGCGGGCTTCTATACCGCCGAGGCACTGGAAAAAGCCTATGGCGATCGGGCGCGGATCG
>DASSIU010000317.1:0-3890 GCA_035691585.1 Sphingomicrobium sp.
CCCCGGATAACGATCGCCGATACTGCCTTTGTCGAGGAGTTCCGGGTCGCAAAGCAGATCGAGCAGGAGCGGGTGCGCGTCCGCTCGATGATCGAGCAGGCTGACACCCTCAAGACCGCGCTGGCGAAGCTGAAGGGCCAGCCGGCAGCCGACGCGCTTAGTGCGCAGCTTGACCAGCTCCTTGGGGAGAGCAAACCGATCGGTGGGACTACGGCGCCGACGACGCTGACCAGCATCTCCGAATGGCTCGATGCGCTCGCCCAGGCCGTCGACGGCGCGGATGGGGCACCGACTCCCGACAATCTACGCGGCCTCGCGGCGGTGGCGGCGGCGCTCGACAGCCTCGAGCCGCGATGGAAGGCGTTCGAGGCGGCTGCTCGCAGGCAGGTGCCTGCCGCCTAGTTCAGACGAGGCGGGACACCGTCCGTTGCTGGCGTTCCAGCGCCATCATCAGGCCGAGGCACAGCATCACGGTCATCACCGCGGAGCCGCCGAAGCTAACCAGCGGCAGCGGCACGCCGACCACCGGCGCCAGCCCCATCACCATCATCAGGTTGATGGAGACGTAGAAGAAGATCGTTGCCGAGAGCCCGGCGGCAGCAAGCTGGGCGAAGCGGGTGCGGCCGTTCTGGCTGACCCGCATGCCCCAGCGGATTACCGCGGCAAAGGCGAGGATCAGCAGCACTCCGCCGACCAGGCCCCACTCTTCGGCCATGGTCGCGAATACGAAATCGGTATGCCCCTCGGGCAAGTATTGGAGGTGGCTCTGGCTGCCGTGGAGGAAGCCCTTGCCCCACACCCCGCCCGATCCGATCGCGATCTTCGACTGCGCGATGTGATAGCCGGCACCGAGCGGATCGCTGTCTGGATTGAGGAAGGTCTGGATACGTTTCTTCTGATAGCCGTGCATCAGCCCGTAGACGATCGGTGCGGCGACAGCGACGGCGGCGGTCGGCGCGGCGAAGAACCACCATGGCAATCCGGCCAGGAACATGACGGTCACGCCGCACAGCACCACCATGATGCACGTTCCAAGATCGGGCTGGACCAGGATCAGGAAGGCGGGGATTCCGAGCAGTGCCATGGCCGGCCAGATCGCCCGCCACTTTCGGATCTCGGCCGCGGGCACGAGCTCGTAGAAGCGGGCAAGGGTGAGCACGATCGCCGGCTTCATGAATTCCGATGGCTGGAGACGGATCGGACCGATGTCGAGCCAGCGCTGCGCGCCTTTGCTGACGAATCCGAGCGCTTCGACCCCGACCAGCATGACCAGCGTGGCCCCGTACAAGGGAAAGGCGATCGCCTTGATCGTCGACTCCTTCATCCACGACATCGCGACCGCAATTCCCAGGAACGCGACGAAGACGATTCCCTGCTTGATCGCCCATGGCCGCATCGAGCCGCCCGCAGCCGAATAGAGGACGACGAGGCCGAACATGGCGATGCCGGTGACCAGGAAGATCAGCCGCCACGGCAGCCGCGCAAGCGGCCGCGGAATGATCGCGGAGGAAATCATGCCTGTTGCGGCGGCAGCGGCGGCAGTCCGTTCGCCTGGCGCCAGGCGGCCACTTTGCGTGCTTCACGTTCGGCAAGGGTACCGCCGATGCTCTGCTCAAATGCCTGAAGCGCGGCCATTGCCTTCGGCTTATCGTAGAGGAAGGTCATCGTATCTCGGACGAGCGGCGCTGCGACCGCGGCGCCGAAGCCGCCGTGTTCGACGATTGTCGCACATGCATAACGCGGGTTGTCGAAGGGTGCGAAGGCCATGAACAGAGAATGGTCGCGAAGTTTCCAGGTCGCGCTCGTGTAGTCACCGCGCTCGCTTGCGCTCAGATTGTGAGTTTGGGCGGTACCGGTCTTGCCAGCCATCTGGATGCCGTTGAGCGGCAGCTTTGCGGCTGCTGCGGTCCCATGGTCCACCACGCCCCACATCGCCTTTCGAATGAAGTCCAGGTGGTCCTGGTCGACCGCGAGTTGGGTCTGCGGCACCACCGGCTTGCTCTTGAGGAGGCGCGGGACAACGCGCTTTCCGGTCGCAAGGCGGCTCGCCATCACCGCGAGCTGCAGAGGGTTGATGAGCACCATGCCCTGGCCAATGGACATGTTGACCGTGTCGTATCCCTGCCATTTGCGATGATATTTGCGCATCATCCAATCGGGATCAGGGATGGTGCCGTAACGCTGAGTCTCGAAGGGAAGGTCGAACTTCTCGCCGAAACCCATTGAGCGAACCATCGGCGAAAGCTTCTCGGCGCCGACCCGTAGGCACATGGTGTAGAAGTAAACGTCGCAACTGTGGACCACCGCTCCGTCCATATCGAGCGGACCGTGACGCTTGTCGCAGTGGAACGTATGATTGCCGAGCTGAAAGGCGCCGGTGCAATTGACCTTCTGGGTGCGATCGATGCCGGCATTGAGCAGCGCCATTGCCATCGATGGCTTGATGGTCGATCCCGACGGGTAGAGGCTCTCCAGCGCCTTGTCGACGAGCGGCAGATGGTCGTCGTCCGACAACATCTTCCACTCATTCTTGCTGATCCCGTCCGAAAAATTGTTCGGATTGAAGGAGGGCATGGACGGCATGGCAAGGATGTCGCCGTTGGTGACGTCGAGGACGACGACGGCGGCCGACTGGTCGCCGATGCGCCGCGCCGCATATTCGTGAAGGTCGGCGTCGATCGTCAGCTGGACGGTGCCGCCGCTGCGGTCGGGCTTGGGCTCGAGCTCCTTGACCAGTTTGCCGTGGGCAGTGACCTCGACGCGCTGCCCGCCCGGCTCTCCCCGCAATGTGGATTCGAGCGTCTTCTCAAGTCCCTCCTTGCCGATCTTGACGCCCGGAATCAGTAGAAGCGGGTTCTTGTTTTCCTTTTCATATTCGACCGCCGAGGCCGGGCCGACATAGCCGACCAATTGCCCGACCGCGGGTCCGCCCGGGTAGAAGCGGGTGAAGCCGCGCGACGCCGCAACGCCCGCAAGGTCGGGCAGCCGAACGGTAATCGCCGCATATTGCTCGTAGGGGATATTGTCGGCGACCGACACCGGCTGGAACCCGCGCGACGCCGCCAGTTCGCGGGTGATCCGCTCGACGTCGTCGGGCGCAAGGTTCAGCAGCTGCTGAATCTCCGCGACGATCTTGGGCCCGTTGACGATCTGCTGCGGGATGAGGTCGACCCGGAAGCTCGCCTTGTTGATGGCGATCGGCTTGCCGTTGCGGTCGATGATCCAGCCGCGCCGCGGCGGTACCGGGATGAGCTGGACCCGATTGCTCTCCGACAGCAGCTGGTATTTTTCGTTCTGGGCGATTGCCAGCCAGCCCATGCGGCCGATCAGGACTCCGCCGACCACCGCCTGCGCGCCGCCCAACAGCATCATCCGGCGCGAGAAGGTGATCGACTGGTGCGCCGTCGTGATGCGCATGTGCTTCATCGCCCGAGCCTCCACGCATCGGCGCGTGAAACGATCCAGGCGAAAGCGGGAAAGAGGCAGATGGAAATGATCAGCGGCGGCGCCATGTGCGACAGTGGGGGCGCGGCGCCGATCGCCTTCGCGACGCGCCATTGCAGCCCTTCGTCAATTGCGATCAGCACCGCCGCCAACACCCATTCGATCCAGTAGTCGCGCCACATCGTGCGGCGATCGATCAGATCGAGCGCCAGCATGGTCGCACTCCACAAAGCTATTGAAAAGCCTACGGGATAACCGGTGAACAGGTCGTTGACGAAGCCGAGCGGAGCTGCCCACCACGCGGGCCAGGGGTCGGCGCGCAACAGCCTCCAGCTGATGAAGACGAGATAACCAAAATCCGGATACCAGCCGCTGGTCGAGACGATCGGCAACGCTGCCAGGAGCGAGCCGAAGATGACCGTGAGCGCGGGGAGGTAGGCGGCGAA
>DASSIU010000318.1:0-6102 GCA_035691585.1 Sphingomicrobium sp.
GACCAGCCGTGCTCGACCGCGACCGGCCGCAGCATGTCGGCGGTCGCATCGTCCGAGACAAAGGCGGTGAACGGGTCACGCAGACCCGCGCGTGCCTGGAACGGAGCGTTCATTACTTGCCTCCCTTGGTGCTCACGTCCATCAGGCCCTTGGTGCCCGACGGTGGGGTTGCCCGGTACATTTCGATCGCGCGAGCCGCCGTTACCGTGTCCGTGACCGATGCGCCTTCACGGCCGTGCACCAGGTCTTCCGGATTGGCGATCATCGCAGCCAGGTTCGAATTAATCGCGCAGCCGTAGTTGGACATGGTCTTGTTGTCCCAGTCCGGCTGAGAGGGGACGCTCCAGTTGGGGCATCCCGGAACGACTGCACGACGGCGCGCGACGATCACTCGGACGGATCCTGGCTGGACCATTCCAGCCGTGACGGGAGCACCCGGCGCGACGAACATGCCGTAGCGAC
Organism: Sphingomicrobium sp.; assembly: GCA_035691585.1. Taxonomy (GTDB): domain Bacteria; phylum Pseudomonadota; class Alphaproteobacteria; order Sphingomonadales; family Sphingomonadaceae; genus Sphingomicrobium. The sequence continues at coordinate 463 of DASSIU010000318.1, forward strand.
CGGCGATCGCGCCGACCTGGGCACGCGCCGCGGGAGCATTGCCGTCCACATACACGGTATCGCCGTAGCCAAGGCCCAGACCCTGGAACCAGCCGTTCAGGCGATCGCCTTCGCTCGGCGCCAGAGCGCCGCCCGGCGCCGCAGCGTCGAACACGTAATCGGCGCTGGTGACGACTGGTACGTTGACCGAGGCGAATCCCCTGGCGGGAATGTCGTGGCCGGCCGGATTCGTCTGGCAACCTGCCAGGGCAGAGCCGAGAGCGATGAGGAGAAACTTCGAGCGCATCGTCGATTCCTTCCTGATGAGGCTACGCATCACATCTTGAACCCGGGGCCGGGAGCCGCGGGGGCTCTGACCGCAGTCGGGTCGATCTTGCCATTGGCGCCGGTGAAGGTCTGGCCTCCCCAGTCGCGTTGAATGTCGTTCGGAGTGCGCATGCCGTCGATCGGCGTCGCGAGCTGGCCCGACGACGGACGCACGAGGTAGGGCGTCACGATGACGACCAGCTCGGTTTCCTGCCGCTGGAACTTGGTCGAACGGAACAGCGCGCCGAGGATCGGCAGGTCGCCGAGAATCGGAGTCTTGTCGACGTTGTTGTTGCCGGTGTTCTGAAGCAGCCCGGCAATCATGAACGACTGACCGGAGCCGAGCTCGACCGTCGTCTCGGCGCGGCGGGTAATCAGCGCCGGCACGCGGAAGCCGTTGAGCGTCACACCGTTGGCATCGTCAAGCTGACTGACCTCGGGACGGACACGCATCGAGATGCGGCCGCCGGCGAGCACGATCGGCGTGAAGGCTAGGCCGACACCATATTGCTTGTACTCGATGGTGACCGCGTTGTTGCCCTGCGAAATCGGGATCGGGAACTCGCCGCCGGCGAGGAAGCTCGCCGTCTCGCCCGAAAGCGCGGTCAGGTTCGGTTCTGCGAGGATCGTCGCCACACCGTCCGTGGTCGCAAGATCCAGAGTGCCGAGCAGATCCAGCCCCAGGAACTTGCCGAAGCCGGCGAGCGTCGTGCCCGTGGGATTGACGTTGAAGGTTGCCGAGCCGTTCGCGTTGATCGTGCCGGGATTGCCACGGCCGATGCCGAACTGGAACCCTCCGGTCGTGTCGTGCGACAGGAGGTTGACGCCCATCGACTTCAGCAGCGACCGGTTCACCTCGGCGATCCGCACCTTCAGCATGACCTGCAGAGGCGTCGCCGATTTGAGACGCGTAACGACCTGGGTGTCGGTGCCGACATAGGCCTGGGTCAGGCGCTGCGCCTCGGCGACGTCGTCAGGATTGGCGACGGTGCCGGTCAGCAGCACGAGGTTGTTCATCGGAGTCGCCTGGATGCTCGCATCCGGCATGGCCAGGTGAAGCATCTCGCCGACGGAACTGATGTTGTTGCCGACGCGGACGTTCGCCGCATAGACCACGCGGCCGCTTTTCGCCGTCGCGTAGATGGTTGTTTCGCCAGACGCCTTGCCGAACACATAGAGCTGCATCGGCGAGCGAACCTGGACGTCCGCAATCGCGTCGTTGGCCACGAACACGTCGCTCATCGGCTCGGACAGGCGGACCAGAGTCCCCATGCCCTTGCTGAGGTTGACCGTCTCGGCCGGCTTGGCGGCGGTCGGCTGGGCGACGGCCGGAGCCGCGGTGCCCACGGTGCCGAGCGCAAGCGCCAGCGCCGCCATTGCAGTGCCGAGGCGAGCCCGGCGCATGGTGCTTACAGTTTTCATCTTAGCGAGCTCCCACCGGAACAACGGTGACTGTATTGCCGCGAGCGACGCGGACGACCGGGCCTTCACCGGTACCGGGCTGGCCGGTAATCGCCTGGCCAAGGCCCTTGCCGAGCGCACCCATCGCCTTGGCGATCTGGTTACCGGCATCCTGCTTGGCCGGGACTGTGCGGCGCTGGAAGCGCGACACGTCGCCGCCGGTCGAGAAGGTCGTGTTGGTGTCGATCGGACGGTTGGCCATCGCCAGCAGCATCTGCTTTTCCTGGTCGGGCGAGGTGCCCGCTGGAACCTTGATGTCGCCGGCGGCTACCGCGCGCTCGAGGTCGGCTGTGTTGTCGGACAGAGAGCGAAGCGACAGCGACAGCGTGCCGAGGCTTTGCGCGACCGCGATCTTCTCGGCGATGCGCGGAGTGACTTCGAGGGTCACGTTGGCAAACACCTTGACCTGGGTCTTGCCGTCTTCGTCCTTGTCGGTGATCCGCTGGTCGGTCGCGAGGACGCGCAGGTTGCGGATGATCGTCTCGGAGACCTTGAGCGGCGGACCGTCGCCGCCACCCTGGACGGACTCGGTAAGCACCATGTCGACATGGTCGCCCGGGAAGACGAAGCCGGCGACGCCGGTCGACACGTTCACGGGAACCGTGACGGCGCGCATGCCGGGGCCAAGCGCCGCGGCGAGGAAGCCGCGGTCATTCGGGCCGACGAGCGAACCGCGGGTGACCGGCTGGCCGGCGGTGATCGCATAACGAACCACCGTGCCGAGCAATTTCTTGGGATCGCCGTCGGGCTGGCCCTCGACGTAGTAGGCGCTCTGCATGAGCTCCTTCGGCCAGGGCTGAAGGGTGAAGCTGTCGGCGTCGATGATCGTGCCGACCGGCAGCGCCTTCTTGGCGACGAGCACCTTGGGCCCGACAGGAACGGACTGAGCCGCAGCAGCCTGTCGAGCGCCGGCGCCGGCGAACATGTTCTTGGCCATCACCGCGGTAACCACCGCAATGACCAGCGCTCCAACGAGCAGCGCGAGCTTCTTCACATCCATGGCGAGATCGCCTCCCCCAAACCCAGATGGGCCACTTGAACAGCCTCACAAATCAGGCAAATTGGTTAAGAAACCGTTGGGCGAGAATCGGCGCGAGGATCGCGAGACCCCCAACGGCGATCGCCACCCCATATGGAACCTGCGGACGACCCTCGCGGCGTTTCGCGCGATGCCAGGCCACCAGGCCAAGCGTCAGCACGCCGCCGGCAAGCGACATCAGCACTAGAAATTTGACGGTACCCGCGGGTGTGAACCAGAGCGCGAGCGCGGCGGCGAGCTTGACGTCGCCGCCGCCCATCATCCCCGCGTAAAAGGCTCCGGCGAGCAGGCCAAAGACGATTGCGCCCGCCGCCAGCTGGACCGCGATTCCAGGCCACGGCGTAAGCGCGATCGACAACCAGTAGACTGGTGCGCCGAGCGCTACGACCGCATTCAACCGATTCGAGATGGTGAACGTGCGCGCGTCGATTACCGCTGCAACGACCAAGGTCGCGGCGAGCGCCACAAGCAGCAGATCGGTAAACGACACGTTGAACATGGCGACCACCCCTAGACGGCGCGGCTTTCCAATTCGTAACCAAGGGGCAAATGAGCGAATTTGACGTCATCATCGTCGGCGGAGGAATCGCCGGCGCGAGCCTGGGAGCGGAGATTGCGGCTACGCGGCGAACGCTGATCATCGAGGCCGAAGACCAGTGCGGATATCATTCGACGGGCCGCTCGGCCGCGTTCTTCCTGGAGAGCTACGGTGGGGCCGACGTCGCCAAGCTTAGCAAGGCGTCGCGTGATTTTCTGAAATGTCCGCCGCAAGATTTCGCGGATGTGGGATTCCTGCACATGCGCGGCGATCTTCACGTCACCGAGGACGACCTTCCCGATCTTCCTCGGCAGGTCGAAACCCGAGTCGTCGAACGGTCCGAACTTGAAAAAATGGTTCCGGGGATCAGGCCGAAGTGGCGACGCGCCCTGTTCGAGCCCGGCTGCGCCGACATTGACGTCGCCGCGCTCCATGCCGCCTTTCTTCGCCGGTTTCGGCGCGACAGCGGCATCATCTCGACGCGCTCCCGACTGGTTGCAGCACGGCGCAGCACCGCCGGTTGGGTGCTGGATCTTGCTTCTGGCGAACAGGTCAAGGCCAGCGTTCTGGTCGATGCGGCCGGGGCCTGGGCCGATAATGTCGCAAGGGACTGCGGCGTGGCGCCGCTTGGAATAGCGCCGAAAAGGCGGACCATGGTGCAACTTCGGGTCGGCCGATCCGGCATCAAGGACCTACCGCTGGTCGATGATTCGAAGGGCAGCTTTTATTTCAAGGGAGAGGGTGACCGGACCGTATGGCTTAGCCCTCACGACGAAATCGAATCCGACCCGTGCGATGCCGCCCCCGAAGAGATCGATGTGGCGACCGCGATCGATCGGTTCGAAGGAGTGGTCGACTGGCCCATCGAGCGAGTCGAGCGAAGCTGGGCAGGACTAAGGAGCTTCGCTCCGGATCGGCTGCCGGTCTACGGCTTCGACGCTCATGAGCCCGGCTTCTTCTGGTGCGCCGGGCAGGGAGGATTCGGAATCCAGACGTCCCCCGCGGCAGCCAAAATGGCGGCGTCACTGCTGCTCGATGAAGCACCCGACCCAATGGTGGCAGAGGTCAGTGCGGCGCCATTTCTGCCGTCGCGCTTCGGCTAAAGCAGCTGTCCTCCAACGATCAGGATTCCGGCGATCGAAACGGCCCAGACAGCCGTTCGGAGCCACGGAATGCCGACGATGTAAACCGGAACATATACGACTCGGGCCCAGAAGAAGAGCGTCGTTCCAAGAGCGGTCGTCGCATTTGAGCGGCTCGTCAGCTGGGCGACGATCACGAAGATTGCGAAGATTACCAGGCTCTCGAGCATGTTGAGATGAGAGCGCTGTGCACGTCCGGCCAAACCGGCCAGCGGAGATAAGCCTTCGCGATTGCCGGCCAGGGCCGGCAGGCCCACCGCGGGGATGGCGAAGAAGACCGCGATAAACATCTGAAGAATTGCCAGAGCGGCGGACCAGACAAGCATTTGCAGGTCGTGAGGCATGGTTCCCCTCCTTGATGCGCAACGCATCTTAACAGCTGTTGCAGCGATGAGGAGGGTCCCTGAAACAAGTTGGGGAGGCGCGGGTCACGCCTCCCCTCACCAACTGTCCAACAGGGGAACGAGAGAGTCGGTGACGAACGGCTATTTAGTCCCGCCAAAACCTCATCGAAAGTGAACTTGCGTTCATTCAATCGCGGGTTTGGAACAGCCTGCGGACCTCCGCCGCGGCGGAGGCCACCGGGTTCTCGATCGTCGCTGCCAGGGGCCGTTCGATGGTGCCCGCGAGCTTTTGTTCGCGCAGATAGCTCCAGAAGCGGCGGAGGTCGCGGAAGCGGTGCCGCGCCATCCTTCCCGGGCCTCCCAACAGCATTCGGCCAGCAAGCGTTCGGGTCAGAGGCACGATCCCGACCGGCTTCCCGGTGAGGATCGACTCGGACATCATCGAGACGCTGTCGCCCGTCGGAAACAGCTCGTCCGCGTCCTGCACGAGAACCCGGAAGCGCGGCGGACACTCTGCGAGCCGCGCGTTCGGGGCCGTTCTCAGTTCGCGTCGCAGACGGACCAGAACGTTGCGAGGACTTCGAGGACTGCCAGTCACGATCAGCGAGCCACCAAGGGCTCTGGCCCGAGCAAGCAGCTGCCCGACGACAGCAGACATGTGCCCGGGGGTGAGCTTCCAATAGCGAATGGGGCCGCCGACCATCAGCAAGAGGTGGGGCCTCGGCAGCGCTTCAAGCCAGTCGCGTTCCTTATTGTCCGCCTCGGCCGGCGAATCGCGGCGACTCATCGCCACTGGAAGCAGCCGAACGT
>DASSIU010000319.1:0-3321 GCA_035691585.1 Sphingomicrobium sp.
CGCGGCAGGCTGGCCAAGGCTGATCGTCAGCTCGTCACCACCCGGCGGGACATTGACTTCCGCGCTGTTGAAGCTCGCGCTGGCGCCGGCTGCCAGCGAGCGCGCCGGGGGAGCGATCGTCCAGCTGTAGACCACTTTGCCGCTCCGGGTCTTGAGCTGCGCAGCAAGCGGCGGGACGTCCTGCTCTCTCGCGGTCGGATTGATCACCCTGCCGGTCACGGTGAGCAACTCGTTCCCGCTCTCCAGCCGTTGACGGTCCATGTGTGTCGTCACCAATGCAAGTGGGCTCGTGTCAGCGGTGGCTAGCCCGAGCTTCGCCTTCATCGCCGGGGGCGCGAACAACCAGAGCAAAGTGGCGATGACGACGACCAAAATGATGATTGTGAGGATCGTGAGCGCGGGGCTGCGGCGGCGCGGCTCGACCTCGCCCTCTTCAGCGAACGGACTGAAGGTGTCGGGCGCTTCCTCCGCGGTCGGCGGCTCATCCCAATCCGAAGGCGCGGCGGCCTCAACCGTCACTGGTTCTTCGGCCGGCGAAGACTCGTTCAGCTCGGCGGACGGCTCTGGGTCGCCTTCGACCGATGCTTCCTCGTAGGCGCGCTCCTCCGCCTCGGGTCCGCTGCGAGGCGCGATTAGAGTGGCCTCGGCGAAACTTTCGTTCTCATTCTCATCCCCTTCATGGGGGGCCGTCACTGTGTCCGATTCCGCTTCCCGCTCAACGGGTTGTGCATGAGAATCTGCGAGTTCCGAAGCGGCGCGGTCCTCTGGATCCTGGTGCCAGCTGTGCTTGCATGCGGCGCAGCGGACCTGCCGTCCTTCGGGGGGGACTGCTCCGTCCTTCACCACATATTGCGTGCCGCAATTCGGGCAGGTGAGGATCATTTCAACAAAAGCCCTCTTCCGGGACGGTCAGCGAACGGTAAACAGGAATGATCGGACCTTGGCAAGTTTGGCGAACTTGTCGGGACGGGGCTTGAACGAGCGGGGAGGAAAGTGGCTGCAGTCGCCGAATTCGACAGTGTCGGGCTGCGCTACGGGACGGGCGCCGAGGTGCTGCGCGACCTCGATTTCCGACTCCGTACGGGAGCGTTTTATTTCCTGACCGGCCCGTCGGGCGCCGGGAAGACGTCGCTGCTGAAGCTGCTCTATCTCGCGCAGCGCCCGACGCGTGGGCGAATCAAATTGTTCGGCGAAGAGCTCAGCGAGGCAGCACGGGAGACCCTGCCGCCCTACCGCCGCAGGATCGGCGTCGTGTTCCAGGATTTCCGGCTGATCCGGCACTTATCTGCGTTCGACAATGTGGCACTTCCGCTGCGCGTCGCCGGAGCCAAGGACGAGGACGTCGAGGGACCAGTGCGCGAAATGCTTGCCTGGGTTGGCCTAGCCGACCGCGCCAGCGCTCGCCCGCCGACGCTGTCGGGCGGCGAGCAGCAGCGCGTCGCCATCGCGCGGGCGGTGATTAACCGGCCAGAGCTGCTGGTCGCCGACGAGCCGACCGGCAATGTGGACTCCGACATGGCTAACCGACTGATGGGGCTGTTCACTGCGCTCAACCGCCTCGGAACGACGGTGGTGGTCGCGACCCATGATGTTGGCCTGATCAACGCCACTGCCGGTGCGCAGATGATCCGGCTCGAGGGCGGGACGCTGGTCGATCCGACCGGGTCATTGAGGAACCCGCCGCGGCCCACGCGGGGAAGCGCCTGATGTTCGACTGGCTGCTTGCTTCGCCGCCCGAACGTAGGCTGCTCGGCGCGGCTTCCCGGCGTGCTCCGACGCCATGGGTGATCGCGATCATGACCTTCACCATCATGTTGATCGCCGCGACGGGCCTCGCGCTGGCCAACACGGCCGGCGTGCTGAGCCGGGCGATTGAGACCCGTTATGCTCTCGAAGTGCCGGCTGCGGGCGCCAATCTCGATGAATTGCTCGCTCGCGTCCGGTCTCTCCCATCCGTCAGCTCTGCTGACGCCGTCCCTGAAAGCGAGATGCGCAGCACGCTGGAACGCTGGCTCGGTCCGGCGGCCCAGAGCCGCGAGCTGCCGGTGCCGGGGCTGATCAATTTCGACATTCGTCCGGGAACCGACTTTGGCGGGCTCAGACAGCACATCCAGTCGATCGCGCCGGGAGCGCACCTCGTTGCTCATCGCGACAGCGTCGCGCCACTGATGCGATCGCTGACCCTCCTCCAGGCGGTCGCGCTTGGCCTCGTGCTGCTGCTCAGCGCCGCCGCAGCCGCCGCGGTAGTGCTCGCAGCGCGCGGTGCGCTCGATACCCATCGGTTCACCATCGAGGTGATGCACGGCATCGGCGCGACTGACCTTCAGGTTACCCATCTGTTTCAACGCAAAATCGCGATCGATGCGTTCATCGGCAGCATTGCCGGAGGCATCGCCGCCGGGCTGGTACTCCTGCTCCTTGCTGGCGGTGCGGCCTTCGCCGGCGAGCTGACCGGTGGGGCCACGCTCAACCTCGTCGATCTCCTGATCCTCGCGCTGCTCCCGTTCGCGCTGACGGCGCTTGCCACCGTCGTCGCCAGGACAGCCGTGCTTCGGGCGCTGCGCGAAGCCCTATGATCACCCGCCTCGGCTCGCTGTTGCTGCTGATCTTCGCGCTCGGGTTCGTGCTGTTCGCCTTTACGCTCGGGGGGCCAGCCCCGCCCGACGCTCCGGCAAGTGACGCCGCGGTGGTCCTCACCGGAGGTCCTCACCGAATCGACCACGCGATAGACGTGCTGAAGCATCACAAGGCGCAGCGCCTGCTGGTCGCCGGAGTCGACCCGTCGGTCACCAAGGCGGACCTCGCGCGGCGGATTCCTGGGAGCGGGCCGTGGCTCGACTGTTGCGTCGACCTTGGCAGCGAGTCCGTCGATACCCGCTCCAACGCGGAGGAAGCCGCGCGCTGGCTGGCGAAGCATGACTATAAATCGGTACGGCTGATCACGAGCGACTGGCATATGCGCCGGGCGCGCTACGAATTCAGCAAGGCACTCGGCGGCAAGTAAATTTTATCGACCGACGCGGTGCCGACCGAGCCCAGCCTTTTCACCCTGTTCGGCGAGTACAACAAATATTTGCTGCGCCGTTTGGCGGTGTGGGTCGACCTCTGATGACGCTGCTGAGGTCGCTGCTTTACGCGGCCATTTTCTATCCGATGACGCTCCTGTGGGTGCTGGCGGGGATCACAGCGAGCCTGTTTGGCCTCCGACCGACCTTGGCGGTGGTGCTGAGCTGGACGGACGTTCACCACTGGCTTGCTCGAAGAGTGCTCGGAATCCGGACACACATCGAGGGCGAAATACCGCCCGGCCCGCACCTGATC
>DASSIU010000320.1:0-6534 GCA_035691585.1 Sphingomicrobium sp.
TCGGCAAGTTGGTGGTGACCCTGTGAGTCTTGCCGAGTGGCGCGGCACCCGGACCGCACGCGCATTGTTCTGGGCCGCCGCCCTTTTCGCGTTCATCATGGCCGTGCTGCCCCACCCGCCGGAGGTGCCGGGCAATCCCAACGACAAGGTGCAGCATATCGCCGCCTTCGTGACTCTGTCGCTGTTCGGCAGCTTCGCCTATCCGCGCATGGCATTGACGAGCCTGCTTTTGCGCCTGTCACTTTTCGGTGCCTTCATCGAGGTGGTGCAGGCTATCCCCCAGCTTCATCGCGACAGCGATTTCTGGGATTGGGTAGCGGATACCGCGGCCGTTACCGTTGTGCTGCTGTTCGTGTGCTTCTGGCGAAAGCGGTCCTAGCGTCTGGTCGGTAGCGACTTCAGCCAGCTCACCACCGCCTTCGAAAGCGCGATCCGGTGATCGGAGAATGAGTGGTCCGTATCCATCTGTATGGGCGTTACCTTCGCGCCCGCTGACATCATCGCCGCTGTTACCGGCTTGTCCCTCTCACCGATGCCGTACCGTGCCGTCAGCATCAGCACGGGAAGGCCGTGGAGGTGGTGTGCCGCCGCAACGAGATCCCATTGCGACCCCCTGGCGACCGCCTCATCGGCGACGCTTTCCGGCGTGGCGCCGTGGAGTGAATTACCGAAATCATCCCAGCCTTTGGCCAAATCTTCCCGCGTCTTCGCACCCTTGCTGTTGCCGGCCGCGATGTTCCATGGGTCGATGAGGATCAGTCCATCGAGATCCGTGGACGAGGCCGCGGTCATCATCGCAGTAGCGCCGCCCATCGAATGGCCGGCAAGCACGATGTGGCGCGGATCGATGCCATATTTCGCTCCCTCCTGCGACCGCGCGAAGGCGAGGGCCGCGGCCGTATCCTCCATCGAATTGCTGATCGAAAAATCGCCCGGCGAGCCCCAGGCGCCGCGATATGTGAAGGTCAAAACATCCCACCCCGCGCGCTTGATCGCCTGGGCAAGGTCGAGATTGCGCTCATTGCCCGGCAGGCCGTGCATCAGGATGACCGTCGGATGAGGGCCCTTGCCGCTGGCGACGAACAGCAATGCGTTCATTCCGAGCCCGTGAGAAGTGATCAGCAACTGCTGGTTATGCGCGGGGAAGGTCGCGTCCCGCGGCGGGTCGGCGATCGCAGCGTTGCTCGTGGGAGCAGCCGCGGCTGGTGCAAACAGCATCGCCAATGCGATGCCCGTGCAGATCTTCAGCATACCGATCCTCCCCAACGATGCACTTACCGTAACGAGTCCGGGGCGAACGTCCATGGTGCTGGACGCGACCGTTGCCCGCTCCTATCTCGCGGCAAATGCCCAAGGGAAGCTCATGACCCAGTTCGACGACCGTGAACGCGCATTCGAATCAAAGTTCGCTCACGACGAGGAAATGAAATTCCGGATCACGGCCCGGCGTAACCGGCTGCTCGGAGAATGGGCAGCCCGGCAGATGGGACTGACCCAAGCCGAAGCGGAAGCTTACGCAAAGGACGTGGTGCGCTCAGATTTTGAGGAGGCCGGCGAGCACGACGTGATCCGCAAAGTGATGGGCGACCTCACCGCGGCGGGAATCGATATTGACGAGGACCAAGTGCTTCAGGCGATGCGCAACAAGGAAATCGACGCCCGGCGGCAAATCATTGAGGCGACGAACCTCTAATGCCGATGGCGCCGAAGGAGATCGAGAAGCTGATCAGGGCGGCGATCCCCGACGCGGACGTGGTAATCCGTGACCTTGCCGGGGACGGCGATCATTACGCCGCGCGTGTGGTCAGTCGCAGCTTTGAGGGAATGAGCCGAATCAGGCAGCACCAGGCTGTCTATGCGACTTTAGGGGGGCGTGTCGGGGGTGAACTTCACGCACTGCAGATCGAAACCGCGGTGCCTCAACCGGAGACCAACCAGTGAGTGACGCTCAGAATCGCATCGCCGACATTGTCAAAAAGAACGACATCGTCCTGTTCATGAAGGGAACGGCCCTGTTCCCGCAATGTGGGTTCTCAAGTCGAGCCGTCGCCATCCTGGATCGCCTCGGCGCGCCTTACCAGACGGTGGACGTGCTTCAGGACCCGGAGATCCGGACCGGGATCAAGGAATATTCCGAGTGGCCGACCATTCCGCAGCTCTATGTGAAGGGCGAGTTCGTCGGCGGATCGGACATCATGATGGAGATGTTCGAGAGCGGCGAACTTCAGCAGTTGCTGGGGGCCGAAGCCTGAATGGAGAAGGGGCGGAAGCAGCTGGACCAGAGAACCGCTGCTGCCGCCCCTTCGTGGCGTGGAACCAAGTGGACGCCATACATGTAGCAACGGGCGTGCCAATTCGTAGAAACGGCAGTTTTGCTGCATTTTTGTCTTCGCGCTGCGCCGCACGACGTCCGATTGCGTAAAATATTCCGACATGGGGTCGTTCGTGGCGCGGCCGATGGCACTTTGCCCCCATTCCGGTGTTGGACGGTCGGTGAGTCGGCACGATCCGGATCAGGTCCGCAACGGCGGGCCACTGCTGTTCTGCGACCTGACCCAGAGCTGGTCGGAGGTCGGCGGCGGCGTGCGCACCTACTTGCTGCACAAGCGCCGTCACATCCTCGAATCGACCCCGCACAGCCACCTGATGATCATTCCCGGCGAGCGGGACCAGCTTATTGAACAGCCGCGCGCGGTGACGGTGACGGTCGCTTCGCCAAAGGTCCCGGGAAGCCCAAAATATCGGCTGATGCTGCGCAATCGCGCCGTCAAGGCTGCGCTCGAGAAATTCCGGCCCGATCTCATCGAGTGCCAGGATGCCTATAATCTCCCCTGGGCTGCGATCGCGCATCGAAGTCGCAATCCGGAGACGGCGTTGATCGCGGCCTACATGACCGACTTTCCCACCGTCTATGTCGAACGGCCGCTCGGGCGATTCATTGGCCAGCCGATCGCGGGGCTGCTCGGACGCCTGTCATATTTATATTGCGGGGCGCTCTACAGGCGGTTCGATGCCGTGTTCGCGCTTAGTGAAAACGGCGGCGCGACGAAGCTGAGATCGCTTGGGATCAGCCCGGTCGAAGTAATGCCGCTTGGCGTGGAGCTCGGCGAATTCGCCTCTAATCGGCGCGATCCTCGACTACGCGCAAGGCTCGGGCTCGCTGATGAACAGCCGTTGCTGATCTATGTGGGGCGCCTCGACAGCGAGAAGAGGCCAGATGTCGTGGTCGATGCCTTCCGCCGGCTCCCGGAGGGACTCGAAGCCAAGCTCGTCCTCCTGGGCGAGGGGCCGCTCCGAGCGGAAATCGTCGGGCTCGCCGATTCGCGCATTATCATCCCCGGTTATGTCGAGGACCGGGCCGAGCTGGCGCGCTGGCTCGCGAGCGCGGATATTTACGTTTCAGCGATGGCGGACGAGACCTTCGGAGTCTCGGTGATCGAGGCGCAGGCATCCGGTTTGCCCGTCGTGGGCGTGTCCGCCGGCGCGATGATTGACCGCGTCAGCAACGCTACCGGCCGGCTCGGACCCGTCGGCGACAGCGAGGCGATGGCCGCCAACATCCTCCAGGTCCTGTGTGGCGACCGCAAGGCCATGGGAGCCGCAGCGCGCGCACATGCCTTGCAGTTCAGCTGGGACAGCAGCATGGAGACGCTGTTCGGGCACGTCTATCCGGCTGCATTCGAGCGCCGTCGAGAGCGTCGACCTGGCCTCGCGAGTGCGGCGATCGCGACCGCCTAATAGACGTTCAAGACGGGTTCACCCCAGCGGGGCGACACGGAAGGGCATGATGAGGGGCAATTTCAAAGCGGCTGGGATGGTATTGCTGCTTGCAACAAGCGCCGCCAATGGTGCTGTGCCGAGGAAGAGTCCACCTGCGTCGGCGAGTGCAACGCCGCTCCCGCAGAACTGCGCTGCGCACAGCTTTGAGACGACGATCCAGCTGACTGGTGCCAACGGTGCTCTGAAACAGTCGAAGGTGCACCTGTGCGGTACGGCCGGACAGAGCGATGCCGAGTGGATCAAGACGCTCCAGGATGCCGTGACCAAGACGGCCACCAACCCCGCCATTCCCCAAGCCGCCAAGGAACAGATCATCGCCGCCGTGAACGCGGAGATTACCCGCCTCAATACGCCCGCGGCGCTGAGGCTGCCGAGCGGGCCTGATATTTCCAAGCTGCCGAAGGCGACGGCGAACAACGCACCCTCGGTGCCGCTTTCCCGCGATTATGATGCACTCCCGCCGCTCCCGACCGCATCGAACGTTCCGCCGCCGCATCTGTTGGGCCCCGGGGGCATTCTGGGACCGACGCTTCTGCTGACGGTTCGTTGCGCATCGGCCGGCGACGAGGATCGACCGAGCGAATGCGATACAATCGACCGCGACACCGTAATCGTGCTTCGCGCCGATGAAGCCTTTCCCAGCGGATTGGATGTCCGCTTTGTTCGCGACGGTAATTCGCGCGCGGAAAGCACGCTGCCGGCGATGAAGGCGGGACAGGTCGCGATGCTTCGGCTGCCGCCGGCGGTGTGTGGCGGCGTGGTTCGAAGCAAGATCGAAATTCAGGCGATGGGGGGCAACGCTCCAAGCGGCGCCGTTGCGGGTCGGATCGGCGAGTACGACCTGCGCTGCTAGCAACCTGCATTGGCTCGTGGCAGAGGTCGCAGCCGATGGACGCGCCTTACGCGAAGCTTGAGGAACTCGAGCCCGGCATCGCCCGAGTGCTCGCGCATAACCCGTCCGCGTTCACCTATTTCGGCACCCAGGCCTATCTGGTCGGCACCGATGAAGTCGCTCTGATCGATCCCGGACCCGATCTTCCCGAGCATCTGGACGCACTCGAGAGGGCCATCGACGGACGGCGCCTCGCGGCAATCATGTGCACTCACACACATCGCGACCATAGTCCTGCCGCGCGGCCCCTCGCTGAACGGACGGGCGCGCTCATCATCGGCTGCACTGCGCTGGCGCTGGAGACCGTGGGTCCGCGCGCCGATGCCTCGTTCGATGGCGATTATGCCCCTGATCGAGTGCTTCACGACGGAGAAGAGCTGCAGGTGGATGGCGACCTGCTGACCGCGGTTGCGACACCTGGACACACCTCGAATCACCTTTGCTACGCGTGGCGAGGAGCACTGTTCAGCGGCGATCATGTGATGGGCTGGTCGACGACCGTTGTGGTCCCGCCCGACGGCGACATGGCCGCGTACATGGCCAGCCTCGAGAAGCTGCGGCGACGCGACGATCGCATCTATTACCCAGCGCACGGGCCGGCCGTGACCAATCCGCAGCAATATGTGCGCCATCTTGTCGGGCACCGGATGCAGCGCGAACGGCAGATACTGACGCTAGTCGAGGACCGGGCGCGGACCATCCCCGATATCGTCGCAAGTGCCTACCCGGGACTGGATCCGCGGTTGACCGCCGCCGCTGGCGGATCGGTCCTCGCGCATCTCATCGACCTGGAACGCCGCGGGCTCGTCGAGCGTCGGGATGACGCATGGACAACCGCTTAAGCAAGTCGGCGGCGATCGCCGCGATCGTCGTCGCGCTCCTACTTGGAGTGGTGGTCGGAATGGCGACCGGAATTGCCGATCGCATCTTGGGCGGACCCAATCCGAAGACCATCGCCAACGCCAGCCTCCAGTCGATGCGCGCGCAGAACCGCCTGACCGTGTTCGCAGCGCGCTACGTCTCGGTGGTCACGAGCGGCCAGGAGCGGCTCGGCGGCTTGATCAGCTCGGAGCGCACTCTCATCCTTCCGGGCGATGTCCGCTACGAACTCGACCTGTCAAAGCTGCAGAACGATGACGTAACCTGGGACAAGTCGACGAGGACGCTTCGTATCCAGTTGCCCGAACTCGAGCTTGCCGGACCCGACGTCGATATCAATTCGGTCAAGGAATATGGCGGCGCGGGGGTGCTCTCGGCGCTCACCAACGCGAACCAGCAGCTCGATCAGGCCAATCGCGATCGTGCGGTGCAGGATCTGCGCAAGCAGGCGACCGCCGCCGTGCCGATGCAGCTCGCCCGCCAGTCCGCGCGCGCGGCAATTGCGCGCAGTTTCGCGATGCCGTTGCTCGCCGCCGGGTTCAAGGACGTGAAGGTGGTAGCGCGGTTTCCGACCGATGGAAGCGACGAAGCTTCCTATCTCGACCTTTCCACCCCATATGAGCAGGCGATTCAGGAAGCGGAGCGCCAAAGGGCTGCTCAAGGGCGCAAATGACGATTCAGACACCCAGTCTCAAAGGACTCGATCTTCTTGCAGAGATCGATCGCCTGAAACGCGAGCGCAACGCGGTGATCCTCGCGCATTATTACCAGAAGCCGGAGATCCAGGACCTCGCGGACTTCGTCGGCGACAGCCTCGACCTGTCGCGCAAGGCCGCCGAGACCGACGCCGACGTGATCGCGTTCTGCGGCGTCCGCTTCATGGCTGAGACCGCGAAAATTCTCTCACCGGAGAAGATCGTGATCCTGCCGGACATGGACGCGGGCTGCTCGCTGGAGGACAGCTGCCCGCCTGACCAGTTCGC
>DASSIU010000321.1:0-4680 GCA_035691585.1 Sphingomicrobium sp.
GAAAGCGATATGGCTCGGCCGCTCGAGTGCACAAGGGGGACTGCATGCGGCGCGACACCTGGCTGGCGTTAGGCGCTGTCCTGCTCATTCTCGCCGCACTGGCCGCCAAGTCGCTGCTCCTTTCTGTGCCAGCCGTCGAACATGTCCCCGACGGGTTCGATGCAGATCGAGCAAAAGCGCGGCTCGCCTTCATCCTCGGCGATCAACGCCCCCATCCCGCCGATAGCGCTGCGGACGATGCCGTGCGCGAGCGACTGCTCAGCACGCTTCAGGAGATGGGCCTGAAACCGCTCGTCCGCGACCAAATCGCGTGCAACGATTTCCAGAAAGCGCGGCTCGTCGCCTGCGCGCGAGTGCGGAATGTCATCGCCCTGCTCGGCCCGGCGGCCGGCAAGGCACTGCTGCTCAGCGCGCATTACGACAGCGTACCGGTCGGTCCCGGAGCCGCGGACGACGGCATCGGCGTCGCGACCTTGCTCGAGGTCGGCTCGATCCTCAAGCAGCGCTCGCTGAAGCGGCCGGTCATCCTGCTGTTCAATGAAGGAGAAGAGCTCGGCTTGATCGGCGCCCGCGCCTTCCTCGCCGATCCGCTGAGCCGGAATGTCGACAGCGTGCTCAACTTCGAAGCGAGGGGAGTGAATGGCCCCGCCACGATGTTCGAGACCAACCAGCCGAACGGGGCCGCCATCGCCATCTACGGCGGCGCGGTCCGCCGGCCCTATGCGAGCAGCCTGTCGACCGACGTCGCGCGCCTGATCCCGAACGATACCGACGTAACCGTGTTCAAGGAACGCAACTGGCTAACGCTCAATTCCGCGATCTTCGGAAACGAGACGCGCTATCACAGCCCCGGAGACGACCTCCCCGGCCTCGACGCGCGAAGCCTGCAAGACATGGGCGATGAAGCGCTCGCGCTGGCAACGAAGCTGTCCGCTGGAACGCCGGAAGTCAGCGGCAACAGGATCTTCTTCGACCTGGCGCAACGCCTGTTCATTCAGATTCCAGTGGGTTTCGGAATCGTCTGCCTTTCGATCCTGCTGGTCGCCTTCGCGGCCCTCGCCTGGAGACGAGGCTCGCTCATCCGCGGAGGCGGCGTGGCGGTCGTCGCGCTGATCGCGGCCGGCGCCTCGACGTGGGCTGCGCTCGAGATCATCGCCCTGATCCGCTCAGGCACATATTGGCGGACTGATCCGGAACTGACGTTCGTCGCCACCTACGCCGCGGCTCTGCTCGCTGAACTGGCCGTGTTCCGAACCGCCGGCGCCGGGATCCAGACCAGGGCGCTGCGAGCCGCATACTGGTTCCTGTTCCTCCTGCTCGGAACCCTCCTCGCGCTCGTTGCGCCAGGCGGGATCGTCTACTTCCTGATTCCTCCCGCGGTGATCCTGCTCGGAACCGTGCTGTCGCGCTGGTTTGCGCCGGCGGAGGTGATCGGCGGCGTTGCCGGGGTTGTCCTGCTGTTTCTTACCTGGGGCGAGCTGCTCGCCTCGCTGGAGTCGATCTTCAGCCCCGGACCGCTGTGGGTGGTCGCTCCTGTTGCAGCGATCATGATCGCGCCCGCGCTGATCGAAATCCAGGCCCTCTTTGCTCGCGCGGAGCGGCGCTTCGTCCTTGGTGGTTCAGCACTTTTCGCGCTGGTCGCGTGGATCGTCGTGGCAGCCACTCCAGCCTATTCCGAAGACCATCAGCAGCGCTTCACGATCGAACATGTGACCGAATTCCCATCGGGTCGCGCCTCCTGGTCGGTGCTGAATGACGGACGGCGACTGCCGAGCGCTTATTCTACAGTCGGTCGGTGGCATCGCGGCAAGCTTGATTTCTCCGAGCGGCAGCGCTGGTTCGCTCCTGCTCCTAAGGCCGTCGGCATCCGCCCGGTTGGAATCGAAGTGATGGAGGTCGTTCGGAACGGCGAGGATCGGACAATTACGCTCAAGCTCCAGGCGAACGGCGCTGAGCGTATCCTGTTGGTCGGTCCCGCGGACGCACATATCCGCAGCGCTGGCATGCCCGGCTACGTCCGCCCCATCGCGGACGACGTTTCAGACGCGCGATACACGATCAGCTGCAGCGGACGCAGCTGCGACGGAGCCGAGTTGCAGATCGCCTTGCACAGCGCCAAGCCCGTCACCTTCAGCCTGGTCGGCGCTCGCGACGGATTGCCTGGCCCCGCCGCTCCATTGATCCGTGCGCGCCCCCGCTTCGCGCGTCCACAATATACGCCCGATGAGAGTCTAACGATCTCGCATCTCAGCCTTTAGCAGGGAGCTCGATCATCACGTGACCGAGCTTCCACAAATGCTCAAAATAGCGACGAGCGAACTCCTCGCGCTCCTCACGCGGGATGTCCTCGAGTGCCGGAACCTCGATGATCTCGGCAATCGTGCGCCGCCCGTCGGCCCCGTCCAGGACGAATTGCTCCAGTTCCGAACATTTGAGTTCGTACCGGCCGCGCGTGAAGACTCCCGGACCCGTTCGTGAAAGCCCGGGAGAGGGGTGCGGAACGAAATTCCCCCAATCATCAGCGTCGAAATCGACGACATCCACATTGCCGCGCCGAACCGTGAAGCCGTGCAGACCGGCGTTCTGACCGAGCATCTCGACCGCCGACCAATGCTCGGGGGGGGACAGTGGATCGACCAGAGACGCGATCGTAGTGTCAGGTCCCCATGCGGAGTTCCTCCAGTAGACATGATTGTCTAACCAGTTCTGGAAGCTCAGGCCGCAACCTTCGACGAGTTCCATGATCTGCGGAACGGTGTAGGCGCGATCCTGCGGATGGAGGAAGGTGTCCACCACCGCCGCATCGTCCTCCAGCTCGTCGGCCGCTCGAATGTAATCCAGGGCGTAATGACGGCTCGGCAACTCGGCGACGATCCGGCGGACTTGCGCCACTCCGTCGGACGTCTGTTCGATCCGCATCCGACGAAAGGCGTCCTGAAGCATGTAAACGCCGGTCCGGACAGTCTGGCCGTACAGCATGAGCACCATCACGCCGTCCGTTTCGAGAACGTCGCGCAGAGCCAAAAGGCCGGCGGCGGGGTCCGCCATGTGATGCAGCACGCCCGTGCACAGGATGACGTCGAACTGTTGGCCGAGCTCACCCACCTCGAGCAAATTACCCTTGAAAAGCTTCAGATTGGAAAGGCCGTGCCGTTCCTGGAGAAACCGCTCATGCGCGAGCGAGGCTTCGGAAAGATCGATCCCGACCACCTCGTCACGGGGGCTCATGTAAGCGGTGTAGGCGGCCTGCACCGTACCGCATCCCGCGACGAGGATCTTGAGCGGTCGCTGAGGCCGCCCGCGCGGCCACAACGTGGGTCCGTAAAGCGCAGGATCGCCGAGCTGGTAATAGCCCTTGCCGATTTCCTCCTTCAGGTCAGCGAAGGGCTCAGGGTAGGCGAACGCCTCATATTGCCTTGCGACCAGGGTCGAGACATCCTCCATTTTCCCTGCTTAGCGGAGGCGATGCGCGCATGAAAAGCGGCGGCCTGCCGCTGAACCGCTGACGGACTCGCGCGCACTATGCTATTGCCCACTCAGGCGCCCGGCGTCTGTTGCGCCGGACGGCACCGTTTCAAGGAGGTGTCATGGCGACCAACACGATCGTTCGCGGCGGCGCGCAGCGTAAAGCCGCCGAAATCCCGGTCCGAAAGATCAGCGACGAAGATTTGAAATTTTCGCTTCGTCAGGGCCTGGACGACTTCCTGACCTTTCGCGGGGACATCGTCTTCGCCGGACTGATCTACACGATCATCGGCATCGCAGCGGTGGTGATGACCACCAGCAAGCCGCTGGTGCCCTTCTTCCTTCCCGTTGTCGCGGGAGTCGGCCTGCTCGGGCCGCTTGCAGCCGTGGGGTTCTACGAATTGGCCAAGCGCCGCGAGGCCGGAGAGACCGACCTGCACTGGTTCAACTTCCTCGACGTCCGGAAGCGTGCGTCGGTGGACGACATGGGCATTGTCGCGGGCCTACTGCTGGTCATCTTCTTCGCATGGCTGGTCGCTGCAGGAGTGCTTTATGCGCTGATCTTCGGCTGGGCGGCGCCGCAGTCGATCCCCGATTTCCTGACGATGGTGTTCGCCACCCCACGTGGATGGGCATTGATGGTTTCCGGGGCAATCGTCGGCGCGATCTTCGGCTGGTTGGTTCTGGCGCTCAGCGTCGTCTCGATGCCGATGCTGGTCGACCATGACATGACCGCGGCCGAAGCGGTCTCCGCCTCCTGGCGCGCCGCGAACGCCAACCGGGGCGAGATGGTCCGGTGGGGAATCCTCGTCAGCCTGCTCCTGGTGCTCGGTTCCATCCCACTGTTTGTCGGCCTGGCCTTCGTGCTGCCCTGGCTCGGCTATGCGACCTGGCACCTCTATACCCGGCTGATCGATCGGGGGGCTGTCGCCCGTTAGCGGCCGCTCCCGCTTACTGCGACGCGGCCACCCCGTGTTCGCGAAGGAAGTTCAGGATCGCGTGCCAGCGGTGAGCGAGCATCTTCGGCGACTTCGAGCGGTGCGTCTCGCCCGGATAAAGCATCATGTCGAAGGGAATGTCGTCGTGCTGCAGCTTGGCGATCAGCTCGGAGCTGTTCTCGAAGAAGACATTGTCGTCCGACATGCCGTGGATGATCAGCAGCGGGTCCTTGATCCGATCGGCATCGGCGATCGCGTCTGATTTGGCATAGGCGGC
>DASSIU010000322.1:0-4026 GCA_035691585.1 Sphingomicrobium sp.
GGGGCCGAGGCAGCGCTCAAGGAAGCGGGCGTGATGACGGAAGAGCAGGCGAGCCCGTTCGCAGTGCTCGCCAAGCTCCGGAAAGACGAAGCCTAGAACGGAACGTCGTCGTCGAGGTCGGTGTCGAACGCCGCCGGCTGCGGGCGCGACTGCGTACGGGCGGGCGCGCTTCCCCCGAAATCGTCACCGCCAAAGTCCTCGTTGAAGGCGCCGCGGCCGCCACCCGAGCCTTCCCGGCTGTCGAGCAGCACCAGTTCGCCGCGGAAATTCTGAAGCACTATTTCCGTGGAATAGCGCTCCTGACCTGACTGATCGGTCCATTTGCGGGTCTGGATCTGCCCTTCGAGATAGACCTTGCTGCCCTTGCGCAGGTAATTCTTCGCGACCTTGGCGAGGTTCTGGTTGAAGATCGCGACTCGATGCCACTCGGTCCGCTCCTGGCGATTGCCGTCCCGATCCTTCCAGTTCTCCGATGTGGCGACGCGCAGATTAACTACCTCATCACCGCTCGGCATCGAACGCGACTCCGGATCCGCGCCCAGATTGCCGACC
The DNA here is from genome assembly GCA_035691585.1 of Sphingomicrobium sp. GTDB lineage: Bacteria > Pseudomonadota > Alphaproteobacteria > Sphingomonadales > Sphingomonadaceae > Sphingomicrobium. The sequence goes on from DASSIU010000322.1 coordinate 553, forward strand.
AGGATCACCTTGTTCACGCCCGCCATGGCATGCTCTCCTCTTCGTGAAGGACAGCTATAGACCGAGCGCGACCGCAGTCCAGTAAGTTAGGCCCGCGAAGACATAGGCGAGGACGAACAAGTAGCTCACCATGAATAGCGGCCATTTCCAGCCGTTGGTCTCGCGCCGGGTTACGGCGATGGTGGAGATGCACTGCGGGGCGAACACGAACCAGGCGAGGAACGCGAGCGCCGTGGCCAGGCTCCAGCGATGCTGGAGCTGATCCTGTAGCCTGGTCGCGCCGGCCTTCTCGTCCGGAGAATCAATTGAATAGACGGTCGCGATGGCGCTCACCGACACCTCCCGCGCAGCCATTGCGGGGAGTAGCGCGAGGCTGATGTCGTGGTTGAAGCCGATCGGCCTGACCACCGCCTCGATTCCGTTGGCAATGTGGCCAGCGATCGACACCTGGCTTTGCTTCTGACCCGGGCCAGCCTGCGGGATACTGGCCAGCGCCCAAAGGATGATCGTGGTGCCGAGGATGATCGTGCCGGCGCGCTTAAGGAAGATCTGGCAGCGCGTCAGCAGGCCGATCACGACGTCCTTGAAGGGTGGCCACTGGTACTTTGGCAGCTCCATCATGAACCCGCCGCCCCTTCCCTTGAGCACGCCTCGACGAAGGACATAAGCAGCGAGGAGCGCCCCGGTGATCCCGACGATGTAGAGGCCGAACATCACCACGCCCTGCAGGCCCACGCCCCAGACCAGCTGACGATTGGGAATGAAGGCGGCGATGATCAACGTATAAACCGGAAGTCGCGCCGAGCAGGTCATCAGCGGCGCGACGAGGATCGTGGTCAGCCGGTCCTTGGGATCATCGATCGTCCGGGTCGCCATGATCCCGGGCACGGCGCAGGCGAAACTCGACAGCAAGGGAATGAACGCCCGGCCCGACAGGCCCACCCCGTGCATCAGCCTGTCCATCAGGAAGGCGGCGCGGACCATGTAACCGGTGCCTTCGAGCAGCAGGATGAAGAAGAAGAGGATCAGAATCTGGGGCAAGAAGGTGATCACCGCCCCGACACCGGCGATCGCGCCGTCGACAACCATTGAGCGCAGCAGCCCTGCCGGCAGCATCGGGCTGACCGCGTTCGACAGCCAGGCAACGCCATCCTCGATCCACGCCTTGGGTGCTTCGCTCCACGCGAATACCGCCTGGAACATCACAAACATGATCAGCGCGAGGATGATCGGGCCGAACAGCGGGTGAAGAAGGACGGCGTCGAGCCGGTGGGTCCAGCGGCGGACCGGAGTCTCGCTGACCACCGCGGCGGTGGCGATCTCGCGGGCTCGGCGCTGCAGGTGGATGAGATCGCTCTTCACATGCTCGTGCACCGCGCAGAACGGCGCGGAGAGCATGTCATCGACCGCGGCCTGCAAGCCCGGGATTCCCCGCCGGCGCACGGCGACCGTCTCGATGACCGGAACACCCAGAGCACGCTCGAGCGCCTTTGGATCGAGCTCGAGGCCGTCACGCTTGGCGAGGTCGACCATGTTGAGCGCGACGATCGTCGGCAGGCCGAGCTCGATCAGCTGCAGTGCAAAACGGAGATGATTGTCGAGGTTCGACGCATCGAGGACGATCACCAGCGCGTCGGGCGTGCGCTCTCCCTTCTGCTTCCCGAGCAGAACGTCGCGGGTGACGGCCTCATCCGGGCTCGCGGGTTCGAGGCTGTATGCGCCAGGCAGGTCGACCAGCTCGACCGGGCGGCCGTCGGCCAGCGTCAGCCGTCCCGAGTGTCGCTCAACGGTGACGCCGGGATAATTGCCGACCTTCTGCCGGGCGCCCGTCAGCGCGTTGAACAGCGCGCTCTTGCCGGCATTGGGGCTGCCGGCGACGGCGACGAGCGGGAGGGGGTTCACCGAATCGGCTGGACTTGAATCGCGCCCGCGTGCCGTCGGCGAATAGCGACGGTCATCCGCCCGACCCGAATCGCGATCGGATCGCGCCCGAACGGCCCAAGGTGCAGCGGCTCGACGGTGACCCCTTCGTCAAAGCCGAAATGTCGCAATCGGCACGCTTCGCCCTCATCGAGCGCGGCCCAGTCGACAGCCGCCACGCGGGCCGTCTTGCCGACTTTCAAACGGTCAAGGCTGACCGAATCGGGATGAAGGGGCGCGTTCATTGTTGCGACTGATTATCATTAACGGGTTAAGACTTCCATACCTCTTTTGCTGGAGGTGCGCTGCGCCGCAAATAGGGAAGTTCACCTGGGCGGGTAGCGAAGGCGGCCGAGAAAGCGCGACAGGCTGAGGTGCTCGGATGAGCCGCGCCAATCGGCCTTGAACTTTTCGAACCGCATCACGTCATCGATTCGGCGATCGAGAAAATCCGCCGTGTCGCTCCAGCCGTCGCTCTGGTCATCGAGCCACGCCAGCAGAGTCGAGCCGTACACCGCCCCGAGCGTCATTCGCTTGGTGTAATGGTTGAAGTCGGTGCTGGTGTCGCCGGCGATTCGCCACATGACATCGGCGCTGCGCCATCCGATCCTCAGCGCCAGCGGTACATTCTGCGGCATCGCGAGAATGGCGAGCCCACGGCGCACCGATTCACGCGCCGGCCCCATGATTTCGAGGCGATGCCAGACCAGCGCGCGAATCCTCTCGCGGATCTTGAGCTTGGCAATTCGCTGCGGGGTGAACCAGGCCTCGAGCGCCCGGTCGACTTCCTGGATGTAGAGATCGATCATGCCCGCTTGCGTCTTGGGCATCGCCAGTCGGGCCTGGACCGGATCGAGCCCGAGCTGTCGAGCCGCGCTGTCGACCGCGGCGCGAGTCCAGCCGTCGAACACAGCATTCTCACCGACGGGAAGCGCGAGCTCGCGGCGGAGCCGCTCGAGAGGGCTGGGCGATTCCATGGGCGGTCAACTGGGCTGAACCGCGGGCTCGCGCAAGCCCCGCGCCGGTAGCCGCACGAGGACGATCGCCGTGCCCAAAGCCGCGGCTCCGAGCCAGTCGACCGGAGCCAGTGTCTCGCCATAGGCTGCCCAGCCGACGAAGGCCGAAATGGCGGGCTGGGTGAGCAGCACCAGGCCGACGATCAGCGGCGGCACGTGGCCAATCCCGTAAACCAGCAATCCCTGGCCAATCACCTGGCTGCCGAGCGCCAGCAGCAAGACGTAGGTCCAGTCGTGCGGAATGACCTGCTCACCGAGAAGCAGGGAAACCGGGAGCAGCATCGCGGTGCCAAACAGGCTTGCCAGGAACAGTAGCGGCAATGGCTTGAGCGACCCGCGGCCCTTCTGAACAGCGATCAGATAGCCGGTATAAAGGAGACCAGCGAAGAGGCAGAGGAGGTCGCCGGTGAAGTGCCGGGGGCTGAGCTCGAAGCTGCTGCTCATCAGCAGTGCCGCGCCCGCGGCGGCGAGCCCAAGCGCCAATGCCTGAGTACGCGACGGAGGCCGCCGGGCGAGCCAAAGCCCCCAACCGGCGAAA
>DASSIU010000323.1:0-8967 GCA_035691585.1 Sphingomicrobium sp.
CGACCCAAACTTGAGCGCGGTTATCGCGATTGGGCCGGCACATTCCATTTGGTGCACGATGGAAGCCAGGCCCGCATCCTTGCCGAGCTTCGGCCGGCGAAGCAGCGATGAGTGCAATCGACGATGCGAACCCGAGAGCAGCGATGAGTTTCATGCAAACCTCCTGATCGCCTCGCAACGAGGACGGCGTTCGCCAGTTCCATGACTTGATGGTCATGGTGGGCGGTGACGGGCTCGAACCGCCGACCCTCTCGGTGTAAACGAGATGCTCTACCAGCTGAGCTAACCGCCCGTGCGGCGGGCAGTGCCATGTGCGGTGGAGGTCCGCAAGGCGCCTAGATGACGGCGATTTGGCCGACTTCGGCGAAATAGCAGCGAAGCGCGTGGCTCGCTTCAGGAGCGAGCTCGACGAAGACCCTTCGGCCATCGTGCGGATCGGCCCGCCGAATGAACAACTGCTGGCTGACAAGCGCCTTCAGCCAACGAAGAGCCGTCGTCGCTGGTACGGCCGCGGCGATGCACAGGCTCGAGACGGGGACCCTCAGCTGCGCGATCTCGGCCTGAAGCAAATCGAGCAGCATGTCCCACGCGGGGTCGGCAAAGAGATCCTCCGGAAAATAGCGTGCCCGGAGACGGCGGGCGCGGATCACATTTCGCACGGTTTCCACGGACAAGGGAGGGAGCTCGGCCGCCGGAGTCGGCTCCGCCTTTGCGCGGGGAGCCGCGGGGCCGGCCGACAGCCGCGCCAGGGTCGAAGCGATCCGACTGACCTCCTCACTCAGCATCCTCAGCCGCTCGGCGTTCTGATCGCTGGCGACATCGAAGGCTCGAGCGGTCAACCTGTGCGATTCGAAAGCAATCGAAAGCGCCGCGACCCTGTCCGCTTCTCCGCCATTGACGACGAGTTCGACCGCGGAATCGTCGACCCGCGCGACCACGGCGTCGAGAACATCGGCAGTTGTAGACACGACTGCAGGATAACGGTGATCGCCGACACCCTCGACAACCAGGTCGAGTAGGTCGTCGAGCTCATCGCCACAATCGCGGTCTATCTCGATCCAGATTGCGGCCGCTCTCGGCTGAATGGCAATCCGATTGATCGCCTGGTCGAGCGGTATCGCCGCGCCCACGCGTAAACTCGCGGCTTCAATCGTCCGATGAGCGCGGCTTATCGCGGCGTCGCTAGTAGCCGCTATCAGGACCGGCGGCCCGTCGAATTCGGATGCCGCAGCTCGATTGCTCAGATACGCGTCCATTTGGGTTATTCCCAGGCAAGAAGCGGGGCCGAGCATCGCCAGGATAACGCGCAATTTGGAGAAAAGTCAGACTATTTCGGCTCCATAACGGAACAGATTGCGTGGAACCGCGGCTAACATTCGGTAAACCGTGTTATCAGGCGCGCGTGTATAGCGTTCCTACTCCCGCGCCCGCAGCAGAGCGATCCCGATGGCTTGCCGAGCTTTCTGAGGCACTTGGGGAGGCGCAGCGGCTTATCGCGAGGCTCGAGTTGACCGGGGAGCAGCACCTCCTGGCCCGCGAGGTGCATTTACGGATCGAGGCCGCCCGCTACGAGGTCCAGTGGCTGAGATTGAGCCGATCGCCTCAGTTGGCCAGCCAATCCGGTCCGGAATGGAGGCAATTGCTTCCATGGACCCAGCAGGAGGCCAGCTAAACTCCCTCTGGAATATCGCCGCCGCCGGAGAAGGATTCGAGGAACGGCGCTAACGAGGGCGGCTTCCAGCCGGAGGTCGCCACAAACGCGCGGTTGAGAAAGGCGCGCTTGCCGTATCGCAACGTTCCCCCATCGGGTCCGTCGACCAGGCCTCCAGCAGCCAGCAAGATCGCGTGGCCCGCCGCCGTGTCCCATTCGCTGGTCGGGGATGCCCGCGGGTAGATGTCGGCCTGCCCCTCGGCGACAAGGCAGAATTTCAGCGACGACCCGATCGCGACATAGTCGCACTCTCCGACGGCCCGTTGAAGGTAATCAACGGTCGCCTGATTGAGGTGCGACTTCGACCCGACAGCAGTCAGTCTTCCGCATTTCGGCCGGGTCCTGATCTCCTCGCGGCCGTTCGAGCCCTCGACCCAGGCGCCGCTTCCGACGGATCCCGCGTGCAACCGTCCCGTCGCGGGAGCGAACACTACCCCAAGCCTCGGAGCGCCATCCTGAATCAGGCCAATATTCACGGTGTAATCGTCGCCGCCGCGGACAAATTCCTTGGTTCCGTCCAGCGGATCGACGAGGAAGTAGGTGTCCTCATGAGCCGGAATGTGGCCCGCCGCGACTTGCTCTTCGGCAATGACCGGGACGCCCGGTGCCGCGCGGGCGAGCGCAGCAAGGATGATCAGCTCGGCGACTCTATCGGCTTCGGTAACCGGTGACGAATCTTGCTTCGCCTCGATTTCGAAGCCGCGCCGAACGATCGTCAGGATCGCCTCTCCGGCTTCACGCGCGGCCTCGGCGATATCATCGAGGAGCCGCGCATCGTCCATCATCAGCGTGGCGCCATCCTGATTCCGCCATCGAGGCGAATCGCCGCTGCATTCATGTACGGATTCTCGATCAGGAAGCAGGCGAGACGGGCATATTCCGCGGCCTGGCCAAGTCGCTTGGGAAACGGAACCTGCGCGCCGAGCGCGTCTTGGACATTGGGCGGCATCATCGCCACCATCGGCGTCTTGAACACGCCCGGAAGGATCGTATTGACGCGAACGCCATCATTCATGAGGTCGCGGGCGATCGGCAGAGTCATGGCGAGCACGCCGCCCTTGGAAGCCGAATAAGCCGCCTGTCCGATCTGGCCGTCCTCGGCCGCGACTGACGCCGTATTGATGATCACCCCCTTCTCGCCGTCGGAGCCGACAGGGTCGAGATCCACCATGCCAAATGCCGAGTTCGCAATACAGCGGAAGCTGCCGATGAGGTTGATCTGGATGGCGAGTTCGAACTGCTGCATCGGATAGAGCTTGGCGGCCTTCGTCTCCTTGTCGCGGGCGACGGTCTTCGCCGCGTTGGCGACACCCGCGCAGTTCACCAGGATGCGCTCCTGTCCATGAGCAGCTCTTGCGTTTTCGAAGGCCGCCGCGACCTTCTGATCAGAGGTCACGTCGACCTCGCAGAAGATTCCTCCGATCTCGCGAGCGACCTGTTCGCCCAGCTCGGTATCGCGATCGAACACCGCGACCTTTGCGCCGCGCTCGGCTAGAGCCCGCGCTGTCGCCTCACCCAGGCCCGATGCCGCACCGGTCACAACCGCCGCCACTCCATTGACGTCCATCCGCAAAGTCCCTCTGTCCAATGACGGAGCCGGCCTAGTCGCTGATGCGCGTCCGAGACAAGGCAAACCACCGATTCATCGTGAGTGCAGCTTGGATCGGCGATATGATTTCAAAATCTGAGCGCAACAATGGTTGGGGGATCGGCAATGCAGAAGGCCATTCAGGGATTGGCTTTGCTAGGGTTGGGCGCTGTCATGCCGCTGAGCGGTTCAGCGGCCTTCGCGCAATCCGCGCCGTCCGTCGCGTCGGCATCTCCTGCTCCTGCATCCATCACAGTCTCGAACGACGTAGCCGCCGCCTACGATACCTTTCACATCAAGCCGATCTGGTTTCGCGCTGGATCGGACGAAGCTGCGATCGCCCAGCTCGTCGCAATTCTTCAGCGCGCGCCCTTCGACGGCTTCGCGGAAGGTCCTCAGCTCGCCTCGCAAGTTCGGGCGATCAGCGCGCAGGTGCGTGCCGATCCGGCAAGTGCCGCAAATGCGGACCGGATGCTATCGTCCGCCTGGGTTCGCTATGTCCAGGCATTGAAGCGCCCCACCGACGGGATGATCTATGCGTTTCCGGTCCTGAAGCCCCAGGGCACTCGGGCTGACGAAATCCTGCTGACGGCGGCCGCGGCGCCATCGCTCGTCAGTTACCTGACGACGACCTCGGATTTGAATCCGGTCTACAAGCAATTGCGCGACGCTGGCTGGTCGGATGCGCAGGCCAGCGGCAATCTCACGCCCGATCCTCGACTGTTAGCGAATCTCGATCGCGCTCGTTCCATTCCGGACCGGGGCAAGTTCCTGCTGGTCGACGCGGGCGACCAGCGCCTGACGATGTTCGAGAACGGTCAGCCGGTCGATTCCATGAAAGTCATCGTCGGAACCGACGAGCTCCCCACGCCGCTCATCTCGAGCATCATGTATTATGTGACCTATAATCCCTACTGGCACGCGCCGGATCATTTAGTCCGCAAGACGATCGCTCCCACCGTTTTGAAACAGGGAATGAAGTACCTAAAATCGCACGGCTATCACGTCATCGACCAATGGAGCGCGGACGCCAAGGAAATCGATCCAACGACCGTCGACTGGAAGGGAGCCGCCGGTGGAACGGTGCACTTGCTGATCCGCCAGGATCCGGGGCCGCTGAACTCAATGGGCAACCTCAAATTCCCGTTCACCAACCCTGAGGGAATCTATCTTCACGACACTCCGGTGAAAGACACCTTTGCGAAGGATCTGCGCAATCTCAGCAATGGCTGCGTTCGCGTCGAGGATGCAAGGCGGCTCGGGCGATGGCTGCTTGGTCAGGATCCCGTAGCCCCGGGCAAGGATCCCGAACTCGCGGTACAGCTCCCGAAGGGTGTTCCCGTCGTCCTCACTTACCTGACTGCGCAGGTGGTCGATGGAAAGCTGAGCTACCTCAACGACTTCTACGGCTGGGACACGGCCGGAGCTCCTCGGTTCGCCGGAAGCGCCAACTAGGCCGAACAGGCAGGCCTCAGCCCCCACGCGCTCACCGCCGAAGACCACGGAGGCAAAAGAAAACCGGCCCGGACGATTGTCCGGGCCGGTCCTCTTCGCAGTTGCTGCCTCTTAGAGACCGCGCTCGGGCGCCGGTGGCGGCGGCGGAGGCGGAGGCGGCGGAGCCGGGCACGTCGCCGTAGCCGGGATCACCGAGCCATCCGGGCACGTCTGCGTCGCTGGAGGCGGCGGAGGCGGCGGGGGTGGCGGCGGCGGAGGCGGCGGAGGCGGAGGCGGCGTGTAGAAGTTGTAAATCACGCTCGCGAGCAGACTGTGCGACCGGAAGCGGCCCTTCGGAACGGTAATCGGCGTTGAGCCGAAGGTGTCCGAGAAACTCAGCCGCGAAACGTTGAACAAGCGATACTTCAGACCGAGGTCGAAGTTCGGGGTGATCGCATATTTCGCGCCAAGGATCGCCTGCCAGGCGAGCTTGCTGCTCGAATCGGAGAAGCTGACCGCGCCGTACGGGGTCAGATTGGGGGCAGTGAAAGAATATTTCGCGCGGGCGACGCCAAGACCACCGCCGGCGTAGCCGCTGAGACCATTCTCGTCACCGAAGTCGAACAGCACGTTGCCCATCAACGACAGCACATTCGCCTTACCGCTGGCTTGGAAGGTTGTGTCGAGTGAGTTCAATGTGTCGATGCCGGCGTGCTTGTAGCCAAGCTCCGCTTCGATACGGACCGGACCGAAATCATAACCGGCGATCGCGTCGACGTCGTAACCCGTCTTGTGATCGATGGTAAAGCTCGGGTTCGTAACGTTGTCGGTGATGGCGAAGGGCGAATCCTCGACCCACATCACACCGCCCTCGAGCCCTACGTAAACCGAATGGTCTCGCGCGACAGCGGGTGTCGCGAGTCCAGTCGATGCGAGCGCCACCGCAATGGCCAGCTTGCGCATAAATGTCCCCTTTCAACTGCGTTCTTAGTATTGAACCGCGGGGAACACATTATGAGAGCACCGGTTGCTGTGCAAGATTCCGATTGGCGCAGTCTGTTGCCGAAAAGCATCAGTCGAACCTCAACGGGCGAAAATCGGCCCTTCCGATTGTCGCTTAGGTCTCGATCAGCCCGTGATGGCGCAGCGCGGCGAGGATTTCGTCGATGGCCCCCCGAGCTTCCGTATCGATCGTCGTGCCCCCCGTTGCCGACGCAATAGCTGCCGCTCGGCTTGCGACCACCTGCTGCCCGTCGACCTCAACCGACGATCCACGCAGGATTCCAAGCTCCCAGGCTCCAGCTCGATAGAGCGCCCAGGTCGAGCTCGACTTCACATAAGCCGCCATTTCCTTCGTAGGAGCGAGCAAACCCCTCCCCCGTCGCATCTGTCTGCAACCACGCGGGCACAAACGGCCTCACGTCTGGCGCCGCAGATTTGCGGCCAAACCACCAACCCATGCTCGCTCCTAACTTGAGTACCCGAGCACAAGGGCGCGGCTGCGAAGCAGTCCGCGAACTTGTGTCGAGAGAGTACGAAAGCGGACGGCCTGCGAGCGAAGCTCGACAGGACCGACGGCGCGGATTCACTCCGCGCCGGCCCGCAGGCACCTTAGTCTTTGCACCAGTCCTTAACCGGCCATTCTCTACGGCAACGCCTCACACACGAGGTCGTATGCGCTTTCTTGCCCTTCTCATTCCCTGCGTCCCGCTCCTGGCGGGCTGTCACAAAGCGGACGCGCGGGCGAACACCGAAATGGCGCAGTGCATGGCAGCCATGGGCTTGGAGCACGGATATCTCCTTTACCAGACGCCTCCTCGTTACGATCTCCTAGCCCCGCTGACTGCCGGCATCACCTGTTACAAGCACAAGCTCCGCGTCGCCGGCGTCCCCGATCAAGGCCGCGGCGAATCCACAGCGTTCGCCAACGAGCATTTCCACGACCGGGAGATGATCGGAAAAATGGTCACCGCTTGCGGCCACAAATTATGGGCCGATCCCGAGTACCGTGCCAACTTCGCTGATCTAATTCGCGACGGGATCGCCCACGACTACGCCTGCAAGCCCAATCCCTCACGCTGCACGCCGCATCCAGATTCACAACCGCCGCACCCGCGGCACTCCTGACCGCGTCTCGCCGAGCGCCGTCATCGCCCACACCATCGCATCCGCGCGGTCGGGCGAGCGGCCCGGCCCTTCGTAGCCGCCGCCCGCAATCATCCCGCGTAGCTCGGCCTCGAGCTCCGGGAACGCACCGGCGAAGAACGCCTTGCCGGTCTCGAACTTGAGCGCGACCGGCTCGGCGCGCGCGCTCTTGCCCCTGGAGGCATGCACCAGCCGGACGAACAGGCCGAGGTCGGCCGCGTGAAGCACGCTTTGGACCATCATCCCGCCATTGTTCGCTTCGGCGACGACCTGGCACGTATTCCACCGGGCAGCGGCCGCCGCCACCCGGCTGGCCCACCCCTCGGGCGAGGGGGACCGAACGGTTGCATCTTCGAGCACATAGAGCGCTCCGTCCCGCGATCCGCAGACCACGATGCCGCACGCGTCGCCCTGCCGCGCCTGTCCCGAGCCGGTCGAAGACCCGGCCGGCGGGTCGACCCCGACGAGGATCCGCTCGAAGCTCCCCGGCGGTTCACGGCGCGCCTTGTCGATCACCTCCCTCGTCCACAGCGCGCCCTCGGCATCGCGCAGCAGCTCGCCGTCGAGCTCCTGGGCGCCGATCCGGGTGCCGCCGTAGGTCGCAGTCAGCACCTCGACCACTGTCTCGTCGAGGTTGATGTTGTCGCTCGTCCGTCCCCGCGTGGTGATCGTCAGCGGGTCCTCGTCGATCCGTTTCAGAAGCTCCATCCCCTGCCGCGGAGTGGTCGTCACCAGCGCCCGCGGCCGCGATCCGCGCCGGAGCCCGAACTGCAGGTTCACCCACGCCTCCTCCGCCTCTCTCCACTTGGCGAGCTCGTCGGCCCAGGCGAAGTCATGCTCCGGTCCCCTCAAGCCGTCGGCATGGTCGCCCGAGAACAGCCTCGCCTCGCTCCCGTTCGGCCAGGTCAGCCGCCCGATGCTCGGCTCCCACACCAGCCGCCGGCGGAAGCGCCTGGCGATGCTCAGGAGGCCGCTCACGCCCTCGACCATGATGCTCCGCGCCTCGGCGATCGTCCCGCCGACCAGCGCGACGCGAACGCCCGGCCTGCCGTTGGCGAGGCGGAAGATCCATTCCGCCCCCGCCCGCGTCTTGCCGAACCCGCGTCCGGCCATCATCAGCCAGGTGCTCCAGCCCTCGCCCTTCGGCGGAAGCTGGTTCTCGTGCGCCCACTGCTCGAAGTCCGCGTCATAGGCGAGCAGCCGCTCGGCCGTCGCATGCTCAAGCGCCTTGCGCTGCTCCTCCTCGCTCGCCCTCGCCATGATCGCCATCTCGTGGCGCATCACCCCGTAGTCCCGCTCTTTTCGCTTCCTGCTCTTCATTTCGCTTCTTCAGGCGTTGCAGCTTCTTCACCAGCCGTTCGCGGATCTCGTCGACGTCTTCGCCCGAAGGCTCGCCGTTGGCCTCGATCGCCGTCTCGCGGTGCATCTTCAGCAGCTGCAGGCCGAGGTGGTTGGGATAATCCATCATCCGCTCCTCGCTGCCGTCGCGCCGCTTGACGACCTTCTCGGTCCCGTCGAACGCCCGGGCGAGCAGCATCAGCTCGAGCCGCTGGTAAGCGCTCCCGATCGTCTCCAGCCAGCTCGCCCGGAAGGCCGCGTCCATCTTGCGCCGGCGATAGGCGACCGTCATCGGCACGCCGCTCCGGCGGCAGGCCTCGCTGACGTTGCACGTCTCGGCGAGCGCGCCCAGGAACTTCACCTCCTTGGCCCTCGACCAGTCGCGCCTGGCCTGCTTCTTGAGCTGTGGCTTGCGGGCGGCGACGAGGGTCATCGGCTTCTTGCGTGCCACTCGCTCCACTCCTCTCCAACGAAATCGGGCCGAACCACCGCTGGGGTGGCCGGCCCGGCCCCGAGCCAGGTCAACGACCCGACTCGCAATTCTTCACTGTGCCTGTCGTGTACCGGATCAGCGTGACGCTGTCAACAGTTATTTTGCCTATTTGGTTCAAAAGCCTCCGGGTTGGAACCGGATGAACCGCCACGCGCTGGTCGGGCACCCACTCCTAACTCAGGAGGTAAGAATGACCCTGCTTCGTGTTGCGGCGCTCGCCGCGCTGCCGCTCGCGCTCAGCGCACCGATCGCCGCGCA
>DASSIU010000324.1:0-4363 GCA_035691585.1 Sphingomicrobium sp.
GCGTCACTCGCGCGCAGCTTCTCGATTTGGCGGACTGCGTGGATCACTGTCGTATGGTCGCGCCCACCGAACCGCCGGCCGATGTCCGGCAGAGATTTCGGGGTAAGCTGCTTCGACAGATACATCGCGACCTGGCGGGGCCGGGCGACCTCGCGGGCGCGGCGGGCCGAGGTCATCTCGGCCTTGCGGATCCGGTAGTGCTCGGCGACCTGCGTCTGGATTTCATCGATCGAAATCCGGCGCTGATTGGCGCGCAGGACATTCGCCAACACCTCCTCCACGAAGGCGACGTCGATCGTCCGGCCCGTCATCATCGCATAGGCGCCAATGCGGTTGAGCGCGCCCTCGAGTTCGCGGACCGACGAAGTTACGCGGCGAGCTAGGAAATCGACCACCGGGCGCGGCATTTCGACGCCAGGAAGCGCCTCGAGCTTCGCGAGGATGATATTGAACCGAAGCTCGTAATCGGCCGAGTTGATGTCTGCAACGAGACCCCACGACAGGCGAGACAGGATTCGCGGCGCGATGCCGTCGAGGTCCTGCGGCGCTCGGTCCGAGGTAATCACCAACCGCCGACCGGCGGTGATGATCTCGTTCATCGTGTGGAAAAATTCTTCCTGCGTCGAATCCTTGCCGGCGATGAACTGGACGTCGTCGATCAGCAGCAGGTCCGCATTCCTGAGGCGCTGCTTGAACCCGATCGTGTCATTTTCTTTCAGCGCGCGGATGAACTCGACCATGAATTTCTCGGCCGACATCGACACGACGCGCGCACCGCGATTGCGCGCGAGGAAGGCATGGCCGATCGCGTGGAGCAGGTGCGTCTTCCCGCGGCCGGTGCCTCCATGGATGAACAATGGGTTGAAGCTCACCGTCGGAGAAGTCGCGAGCGTGCGCGCCGCTGTGGCTGCGACTTCGTTCGCCTTGCCGACGACGAACGTCTCGAAGCGGTAACGTGGATCGAAATTCGGCGCATCCGGATTGCGTTCGGCGGGCGCCGGAGCTTCCTCGAGAATCAGCAACGGAGCCGGACGGGGGGCGTCCGCGGCGGCGATCACGCGCACATCGCGGACAACCGGAAGGACGGTCTTCCACGCCAGCGTCAATCGCTCACCGAAATGAGACCGGACCCAATCCGCCATGAACTGGCTGGGCATGACGACATCGAGCGAGCCGCTGTCCGGCTCGAATGAGCCGAGCTCGGCCGGCTTGAGCCAGCCGTCAAAGGTGCGTGCGCCAAGATCGCGGCGAAGTCCGGTTCGGATCGAATCCCAGGCCGCTTCGAGCGGCGCCACGACGGGCGCCCCGGCCAGTTCAGCTGACGAATTCGCCCCACCTTGCACTGGTCCGCGCCTCCCTCGGCAAATCCCCCATCAAGAGACAAAGCGATTCCGCTGCGAGCGAACCGAGTCGCGCGCCCTGAACCTCTGCTCCCTCTTGCCCCCGGCACGGATTCGCGCCCGGAAAGGCCTTTCTGTGACTGTCCGGGGCTGCTTGCAAGTGCCGTTTTTTCACGGAAGTGAAATAATGAGACTTGACATAGGATTCAGGCCGAAAGTTCAGAAGAACGGCTGAAAACCGCCATTCTTGTGGTTAGCCCGCCATTAACCGCCGTGCGAATCGCCGGAATTACTGCATTTTTCTGACAGTCCAGAAATGGGACGAGCCGCCGGTTGCCCGACGGCTCAAAATATTCCCTTTTCGGATCGCCTTTTAACCGAGTGAGGCAACCCGTTTGGACAGGCGGGAAAATTTCCGGGCGGCCGTGTTCTTGTGGATAACCCCACGCGCTACGCCTCTCGCGATTTCGGGCTGTACCGCCTTCAACGCTTCGGCGGCTTCCTTCTTCTTCCCGGATTCAATCGCCGACTCGACGGCCTTGATGAAAGTCCGGATTCGGCTGACACGCGAATGGTTGATCGTCTGGCGCGTCGCGTTGCGGCGGATGCGCTTCTTGGCTTGCGGCGTATTCGCCATTGTTGTCCTCTAACTCAATGAAAAACGGCGCGGCCCTAAGGCTCGCACCGAAGCGGCGTGTCCCTACCCAAAAGCGCCCCGGAGGTCAACGCTGGCGGGTCAGCGTTGGCATTTGGGGCAATAGAAGGTGGAGCGGCCGCCCTGGACGATCCGCTTCACTCTTCCTCCGCAGGCGCACGGCTGGCCTTCCCGATCATAGACCGAAAAGCTTTTCGAGAAGTAGCCCAGCTCCCCGTCTGGCGAGGCGAAATCACGCAGGGTCGAGCCGCCTGCAGCAATGGCCTCGTCAAGTACGTCGTGGATTGCCCGGACAAGGCGCTTCAGGCGCTCGAGCGATATCGAGCCCCCCGACCGTTTGGGGTGAATGCCGGCGCGATAGAGAGCCTCGCAAACATAAATGTTACCTAGCCCCGCGATAATCTTCTGATCGAGCAGCAGGAGCTTGATCGCAGCTGTACGGGAGGTGAGCCGCCGCTTGAGCTCTGTGGCGCCAACCTCGAGCGGTTCGGGCCCGAGCGCGGTGAATTGCGGCCACGCCTCCAACTCATCGGTGCGAACCAGGTCGACCGATCCAAAGCGCCGGGGATCATTCAAACTCAATCGGATCCCCTCGTCCGTCTCAAGGAGGAGATGATCGTGCTTCTCGAGCCGCGAGTGATTGATGCGCCAGCTGCCCGACATGCCCAGGTGGAAGATCATCGTGTCATTGCGGTCGGTGTGGATCAGCCCGTATTTCGCTCGCCTACCCAGGCCCGTTACCGTCGCTCCAGTGAGCCGCTGACCCAGATCCTGGGGAAAGGACCTGCGCAAGTCGGCCCTTCGGGCCTCCACCCGCGCGATTCGGCGTCCCTTGAGCACTCGCTCCAGGCCACGGACCGTGGTCTCGACTTCGGGAAGCTCGGGCATTCTCTCGCGATATGGCGGACGCGGCCCAAGCCCGCTAGAGCCGCGAGCCGCATGGAAACCCAAGTCAATTTCGGCGACGAGGTGGTCAGCCCCGAGGAGAAGACACGCCGCGTCGGCGAGGTCTTCAGCTCGGTCGCGCGCCGTTACGACCTGATGAACGACCTGATGTCCGGCGGAATGCACCGGCTGTGGAAGGACCGATTTGTCGCCCGGGTGAAGCCGCGCGCTGGCGAGGTGATCCTCGACATGGCCGGCGGTACCGGCGACATCGCGTTCCGGATGATACGCCGGGGCGCTCGCGTCACCGTTTCGGACATCAACGCCGATATGCTGCAAGTTGGTCGCGAACGCGCCGAAGCCCGCCACCTGACCGGCCTCAGCTGGAAGGTGGAGAATGCCGAGAAATTGAGCTTCGCCGACGCGACGTTCGATGCATATACGATCGTGTTCGGTATTCGGAACGTCACCGACATCCCGGCCGCGCTCAAGGAAGCGCATCGCATACTGAAGCGCGGCGGCCGCTATTTCTGCATGGAGTTCTCATCGAGCGAATGGCCCGGCTTCTCCGACCTCTACGAGGCCTTTGCGGCGAACGTCATTCCGAAGCTGGGCAAAGCCGTGACTCACGATGAGGAGAGTTATCGCTACCTTGTCGAAAGTATCCGGCGCTTTCCCAAACCCAACGCATTCAAGGCGATGATCGCGGAGGCTGGCTTCGTTCGTGCCAATGCGGAGCCGATGCTCGGCGGATTGGTGACCATCCATTCCGGCTGGAAGATATGACGAACGGCAGTTCGTCGTACCCGGGCGAAGGCCGGGGTCCAGTCCAGGAAAATAGTCTGGGCTCCTGCCTTCGCGGGAGCACAATCCATTGACCACCAGCGTCACTCATTTGTGGCGTTTGCTGAAATGGGGCCGGACACTGGCCCGGCACGGCGCCCTGCGCGGCATCGAAGAGGACCCGCTGACGCCCCCGCCACTTCGACGGCTGGCGCGGGTCGCTCGATTTGGGGCTCGAATCCCACCCACGCCGGACTACGCCGCCGCGCTGGTCGCGATCGGCCCCGCGGCCATCAAGCTCGGCCAGGCCCTGTCGACCCGTCCAGACCTGGTCGGCGAGAAGGCGGCGGAGAATCTCTCTCAGTTGCAGGACGACCTTCCGCCCGCGCCGTTCGCGAAAATCAAACAGACCATCGAAAGCTCGTTCGGGGCACCGCTCGAGAGTCTCTTCTCCGAGTTCGAAGAAATCCCGGTGGGCGCCGCTTCCATCGCCCAGGTCCACCGCGCCGTGACCACGGAAGGGCGCGAGGTCGCGGTCAAGGTGCTCCGACCTGGGATTGAGGAGGAGTTCGCCAGGGCGATCGAGACCTACGAGTGGGCGGCGGCCCAAGCCGAACGTTATGGTGGAGAGCTGGAACGCCTCCGGCCACGGCTCGTGGTGGCCCATTTCCGGCAATGGACTGCCCGGGAACTCGATCTC
>DASSIU010000325.1:0-2737 GCA_035691585.1 Sphingomicrobium sp.
GGTCAGGACATAGATCGGCAGGAAGCTGACGACGATGACGATGACGGAGTAGAAGAGCGGTCGGTCGACCTCCGCGGCCGCTTCGCGAATTACCGTAGCGACTCCCGCCGATGAGCTCTCGGTCGCCGCCAATCGGCGATAGATATTCTCCACCATGATCACCGCGGCATCGACCAGGATGCCGAAATCAATCGCGCCGATCGACAACAGGTTCGCGGAGGCGTTCTGGAGGTCGAGGCAGGCGAAGGCGAACAGCAGCGATAGCGGGATGGTGACTGCGACAATCAGGCCGGATCGAACGTCGTAAAGGAAGAAGATCAGCACCACGACGACCAGCAACATGCCTCGGAGCAGGTTGCGCTCGACGGTAATCACGGTCTCGTGGACGAGGTCAGAGCGGTCGTAGAAGGGTACGACCTTCACGTCCTTCGGCAGAATGCTTGAGTTGAGCTCCCGGGTCTTGGCTTCGACGCGCTTCAGCACCTCCTGGGTCTTGTCGCCGGTGCGCAGCATGATGACGCCTTCGACGGCATCGTCCTGCTTGCCGATCCCGAATTCGCCGAGCCGCGGAGCGATGCCCGTGGTGACCTGGCCGACATCCTTGACCAGAGTTGGAATGCCATCGTGGACCGCGACCACCACGTTGCCGATGTCGTCGGTCGTCTGGAGCCGGCCCAGTCCGCGAACATAATAGAACTGGCCGCCCTCGGAATAGAATCCACCGCCGCCGTTGCCGTTGTTGGCGGTCAGCGCGCTTTCGACCTGCTGTGGCGAGAGCCCCGCGCCGGCGAGCCGATACTGATCGAGCAGCACCTGGTACTGCATCGTTCCGCCGCCGAAGCCGGAATCGTCGGCAACTCCGCGCACTGACCGAAACTGCGGCTCGACAGTCCAGTCCTCGAACGTCTTGAGTTCGGTCGGTGAGCGATCCGGGCTTTGCAGCGTGTAGCGGTAGATGAGGCCCGAGGGCGAGGTCAGCGGGGACACAGACGGGGTGATTCCGGCCGGCAGGCTGATGTCGCCAAGCCGGTTGAATATCTGCTGCCGGGCAAACTGGCGGTCGGTGTCCTGGTCGAAGGTGATGCTGACGTCCGATAGCGCGTAAAGCGAGATCGAGCGGACGTTGTTTTCCTTGGGGATGCCGTTCAGCTCGCGCTCGATCGGCACTGTGATCAGCCGTTCGACCTCTTCGGCGGAATGGCCGGGCCACTGGGTGATGAGCTCCACCATCGGCGGCGACAGGTCGGGATAGGCATCGACCGGGAGCCGGTCCCAGGCGCGAACGCCCGCTCCAATCAGCAGGACGGTGAGCAGCAGGACGAGGATCCGCTGCTCGAGACTGACCGCGACGATGCGATTGATGAATGACGAGCCGGTAGCCTTAGGCGACACAGGCTCTTCAGCCGGATCCTCCTTCATTGGCTCTGCATGAATTGAAGGAAAATCGCGCCGTTCGCGACGACCTTGTCCCCGCTTTGAAGGCCGCTCGTAACATCGTAATTCTGGCTGTCGCGATAGCCGAGCGTTACCTGCCGCCTGGCGAAGCTGCCGTCGGGCAGCGCGACATAGACGAAGGGCAAATTCTCATCGTCGCGAAGCACGGCCGAAACCGGGACCAGGAGGCCCGTGCTGACCCGTCCCGACTGGATGGAGACGTCGACGTACATCTGCTTCTTGAGGAGGTCGCCGGGGTTGGGTGCGACGATCCGGGCGACGACCGCGCGGGTATTCGGATCGACCGACGCGCCGATGTTCTGGACGGTCCCATGAAAAAGGCCGGTGCCGTTGCCCGGGTTGATCTCGGCCGCATCGCCCAGGTGGACCGAGGCCAGGTCGCTCGGCGCGATCTGGGCCATGACCCAGACCTGCGACAGGTTGGCGACGGTGAATGCCGTTGTCGACCCGGCCTGCAGCAACTGACCCGGCGTGATCTGCTTGTCGACGACGATGCCGGAGACCGGCGCACGAATGGTGGCGACCGCGCCCGCGGTCGGATTTCCTGCCAGCGCCTTGGAAATCGTCGCTCGGTCAACGCCCAGTGCCAGCAGCGCCTGCAGCGCCGCGTCGCGGTCGGCCTCGGCGCTCGCGGCGTCAGTCTGCGCCTGGGCCGCCTCGCGGGCCGAGATGCCGTTGTGGGCGGCGAGGTCCCTGTCGGCATTGGCGAGGCGTCGGGCATTCGCCGCCGTGGCCACCGCCTTGCGATAGGTCCCGATCGCCGTCGCGTAATCGCCGGATCCCACAAGGGCCAAGGGCTGACCCTTCGCCACCGGCTGGCCGAGCGCGACAAGAATCCGGCTCACTGGCCCCGTGAAGGGCGACAGCACCGCGGTCGCCTGGTTGTTGTCGTAATCCACCGTGCCTGGTGCCTGGACGCGTTGACGGTAGCCGACGGGAACGACCGTATAGAGCTGGATGTGCGCGCGCTGCGCCTTGGTCAGGCGAACGTTTGCGACGACGGGTGCGGCGTTGTTGTCTTCGTCAGAGCCGGATGAACAGCCCGCGACGAGCGTCACCGCAAGCGCCGCGATGACGGCTCGGCTAACGCGCATTCGACGCGCTCGCCAACTGGGGTTGGTGCCACCAGCCGCCGCCGAGCGCCTGGTACAGCGCCACCGTGTCGGTGAACCGGTTGGCTTCCGCCTGGACCAGGCTGAGCCGCGCCTGCTGGTAGGTCTGTTCGGCGTTCAGCACCGCGAGATAGGCGTCGTACCCATCCTTGTAGCGAAGCCGTGCGAGG
>DASSIU010000326.1:0-4294 GCA_035691585.1 Sphingomicrobium sp.
GATCGGATTGGCAAAAAAGCCGATCAGTTCCTTGTCCTGAGTCGCTCCAGCGTTGAGGAGGCTTGCCTCGGCAAGCACCGCGCGCGCCGGCGCTGTCCCCGCGTTGAAAAGCTCGATCTCGAACTCGATCACCACCTGAGTGTCCTCCACCACACAGCGGAGGGCCTGAACGCCGAGCTCGATCGAAGGTCTCAGGCGTGAAGCAACAATGCCGGACGCCGCAGGAGCTTTGGGCTTCGAAGACGCCGCGGGTGGTACCGGAATCGGATCTGGGGCGGGCGGCGGCGCGAGTTCCGGCTCAGGAGCGGTGAACAGGTCGAACTGCGGCGCCCCGGCAAGCGCCTCGCGCGGGCGACGGCGCCACAACAGGAACGCTGTCCCGCCGACGAGGGCAAGCCCGGCGAGCAGCCATGGCCAGATCGGCAGCTTCTGGTCCGTCCCAAAGGGAGCATTTGGTGCCGACGACGGCGAGGGCGTCCCGAAAGTCGGCCGCGGCATCGGCGATGGCGCAGCCTGGACTGGCGCAGGCTCCGGCGAAGGCGAAGGAGCGCTGGTTAAGGGTGGCGACGCAAGAGGAGTGGGAGTCGGGCCAGTCGTCAGTGCCGGGCGCGGATGCTCGCGTGTGGACGCGATGCGGCGAGCGACCGGCGGCGCCGAGGAGGCAGGCGTACTAACCACCGGGGCAGCGGCGGGCTTGCCGGCGGCCGAAGCCGCAGCGGGCTGCTCGCTCGGCTTCGTAACGTTGCCCGACAGGCTGAAGTTCTGGAGCTCACGAGGGCCGACTGCATCCGAGGGGGACGTCGTGGCGGTCGGGCTCGGCGACTGCTGGGCGTCTTGAGCAAGCGCGGGCGCAGGCGCGAGTCCAATGACTCCCGCCAGCAACACCGCAATTCCGCGCAAAATCGCCCTCATCCGTTCCCGCTATAAAGTTGGCCAGCCGCTACACTCCCCCGCGGCCTTCACCGCCAGATGCCCGCCGCGTGCCGGTTATTCAAGCAGTTGGCGGATGAACGGAGCCGGAACCCAGCCTAGCGTGCGTCGACCAGGACCAGCTCGCTGTCCTCCTCGGCCTGGATTTCGAGCTTGCTCTCACCGATGATTGCGATGCCGTCGCGGGGGTTGGCCCCCACTCCGTTCACCAGCACTCGCCCGCTCGGGACAAGGTAGAGGTGCCGATCGGGCTCGACATCGATCGCGATGGTCTCGCCCGCCTTCACGGTGGCGCCGAGGACCTTCGCGTCGGCGTTGATCGTCAGCGCGCCGTCGTCCGGATCGCCGCTGGCGAGGAGCTGAAATGCACCGTTCCGCGACTCCTTGGGGAAAGGCATCGCACCCCAGCTTGGGCTCGCCGACGGCTTGTCGGTCTCGATCCAAATCTGGAACAGAGTCGTCGCCTCGTCCTCCAGATTATATTCGGCGTGCGTCACCCCGGTCCCGGCGCTCATCACCTGCACGTCACCGGCACCCGTTCGGCCCTTGTTCCCCATCGAATCCTGGTGGGTGATCGCGCCAGTGCGGACGTAGGTCACGATCTCCATGTCCCGATGCGGGTGCGGCGGGAAGCCGCTATTGCCGCCGATCGTGTCGTCGTTCCAGACGCGGATCCGCCCCCAGCCCATGCGCTTGGGATCGTAGTAGTTCGCGAAGGAAAAATGATGGCGGGCATCAAGCCAGCCGTGGTCGGCGTGGCCGAGGCTGTTGAATGGGCGGATGTCGATCATGCGGTTGATTTGGGTTCTTCGCCAAACGCATCAAGTATCAGCGTTGTGACTGGCGGGAGCGGTATTTGAGTGCCCGGAGTTGATTAGGTTTGCTCCATCTTACGCGCGAGCGAATGCTCGCAGTGACGGAGACGAAACGCAGCGATTGCAGCGGCCGTACGTGCGTGCGCGGCTCGCGTAACCCCTCCGACGTTTCGTGGCATTTTGCGTGCGTTTCGGGATCGTCTTCATCTGGACGGCCCAGCTATCTCGAAGCGGCGTCTGTAGGACAGATGCTCCTGGTGCTCTTGGTGCTCTTGGTGCTCTTGGTGCTCTTGGTGCCTTGGTGCTCTTGGTTTTCGCGCCTCGCTCGTTAGGTCAATGCCTTCAAGGCCGGGACGACGAGAAGATCTGCGACCGCAGGGTGACGTGGCGAATCTTTGACGCTAACCGGCTCGGATGACTTCTCAACCACTCCCGCCCAAGCGCATTTTCCCCACGTCCGAGGTGGACGCGCGCGCTGCTCAACATGTGCCGCCGGTCCCGCAGACCGAGAGCGCGGCCTACAAGCTCGCCTTTCAGGACACCGAGTTCCTGCTTCGCGAGGACCTGCGTCCGGTCCGCTTCCAGTTGGAGCTGCTGAAGCCGGAGCTGCTGCTGAATGAAGCCAATATCGGATCGACCTTCGTCTTTTACGGATCGGCGCGGATCCCGTCGCCGGAGATGGCCGACGCGCTGGTCGCGGCCGCGACCAACCCGGAACAGGAGAAGATCGCCGAGCGATTGAAGGCCAAGGCGCGTTATTACGACGTCGCTCGCGAGCTCGCGAAGCTGGCGAGCCAGTGCGGCTGCGATGACGAAGGCAAGAAGAACTTCGTCGTCTGTTCGGGCGGAGGCCCGTCGATCATGGAAGCCGCCAACCGCGGAGCCGCCGAGGTCGGGCGTGAATCGATCGGGCTCAACATCGTGCTGCCCCATGAGCAGATGCCGAACCGTTACGTGTCGCCGGACCTGAGCTTCCAGTTCCACTATTTCGCGCTGAGGAAAATGCACTTCCTGCTTCGGGCGCGCGCGGTCGCGGTGTTTCCCGGGGGCTATGGCACGTTCGACGAGATGTTTGAGCTGTTGACCCTGATCCAGACCGGCAAGGTCCGGCCGCTTCCGATCCTCCTATTCGGCAAGGACTATTGGAACCGGGTCGTCAACTTCGAGGCGATGGTCGAGGAAGGGGTGATCGCGCCGCACGACCTCGACCTTATCCATTGGAGCGAAGACGCGCAGGAAGCGTGGGACTTCGTCACTGGCTATTACGAGGAGCATGCGCAGCCGGCGCGGGAGCAGAACGCTCCACCAGAATAACCCGAAGACTTACGGTTTTTTGGTCGCGACGCTGACCGGACCGGAAACTTTCGGAGCGCCCGGCCCGCTGATGTTCTTGGGATTGGCGCCAGCCTGCTGCTCGGTCAGCACCGGCTGTTTGGCCGCCGTTTGCGGACCATTGTTCGGACCGCTGCCTGGCGCTGTGCCCGCTGCCGCGGGAGCTGCCGCGGCCGGAGCCGATGGCAGCGGCTTCGGCGCATCGCTATGGGTATTGAGAAACGCGATCACGTTCGCGCGATCCTGCGGATCGCCGAGACCCGCGAAGGTCATTTTGGTCCCCGGAGCGAATGCCCGCGGGCTGGTCAACCACTGACTCAAATTATCCCAGTTCCACGTGCCGCCCTTCTTCGACAGCGCATCGGAGAAGGCGAAGCCCTTGCCCTGGCCGATCGGCTCTCCGATCACGTTCCACAGGTTCGGGCCAAGCTGGTTCGCGCCGCCCTTGTCGGCGTTGTGGCATGCCATGCACTTGTTGAAGGTCTGCTGCCCCTTCGCCGGGTCGGCTTTGGCGAGATAGACCTCGATCGGCTGCTCGGCGGCGGCGGCGCCGGCCCCCTCCTCCTGCACTCCGGCGATCGGGTACCCCATCTTCTCCGGCCGCTCGGAGTGAAACAATTCGCCCGCGACGATCGACGACCCGAGCGCGACGATGCCCGCGAACAATACCCAGCCGGCAATCGTGTTGAAGCGGTCGTCCATGAAGTTTCCCTGTTGGGCGTGAGGATAGAGCGGAAGAGGATTTGCGCCGCCTCTTAAGGGCGAGTTTTCGCTACATCAAGCGGGCGAGCCAGCGCTCCAGCAGGGTGCGGGCGATTGCGACTTTCGGCGGCGGCTGGAAGGCGGCTTCGGGCGCCCCCGCGAGTGCCGCCGCGACCTCGTCGCGGGTAAACCAGCAAGCGTCTTCGAGCTCGGCGGTATCGATCCTCAGCTGGTCACCGTCGGCCATGGCGTGACAGCCGAACATCAGCGACGAGGGAAACGGCCACGGCTGACTGGCGACGAAACGCACATCGTGGACGCGAATGCCGGCTTCCTCGTAGAGCTCGCGGGCAACCGCCTCGATCGTTTCGCCCACCTCGACGAAGCCGGCGAGCGCCGAATAGCGGCCTGCCGGATAGTGCGGCTGACGGCCGAGAAGCAATCGGCCGTCATGCTCCGCGAGCATGATCACGACAGGATCAACCCGGGGATAATGCTCAGCGGCGCACGCGGGG
>DASSIU010000327.1:0-4094 GCA_035691585.1 Sphingomicrobium sp.
GCCATGGTCGCGCGCGACTCCTCGACGATGTCTTCTTTCCACGCCTTCAGCTTGCGGAGAAAATAAGCGCGGTGTTTGCCGCACATGAACTCTTCGTCTTCCGACGGGCGGTAGCCCTCCGGAAGAATGATCCTGTCGAACGGTCCGAAATCTTCGCCGCCATAAAGGTCGACTAAAGCGGTTGCCATGCTATTCCCTCCCCGCACTTGCCCGCGCCAATTCAGCGTGGACGTCCCATACGCCGCCACCTGGCTGCGGCCGGGCCACCGGTGCAGCCGGAGGCAAATTAAGACTGACTTTCCCGGGACTTACCCGGTCGAAAAGCCCGTCTTCCCCAACCGGGCGCTATAGTTAGGCCGCTAACCGTTAACAAGCACTGACACGAGAGAAGTGAACAAATCGCCAAGCTGTTGCGAATATGGCGCAATTTTCGCGCCAGCGGTTCGCGGTTGCAGCATTGGAGCGCCTCCCGCATAGGCTCCGCATGAGGATCCTGCTGACCAACGACGACGGCGTGAACGCGAGGGGGCTGAGGCTCCTGGAAGCGGTCGCGCGCAAGTTCAGCGACGACATCTGGATCGTCGCTCCGACGGAGGAGCAGTCGGGCGCCGGCCATTCACTAACGCTGACGACTCCCGTCCGACTGCGCCGCCACGACGAGCGCCGCTTTTCGGTCACAGGCACTCCGACCGACGCGGTGATGCTCGCTCTCGCTCACATCATGAAGGATTCGCCACCCGACGTGGTCCTGTCGGGGATCAACCGCGGCGCGAACCTCGCCGAGGATGTGACTTACTCAGGGACCGTCTCAGCGGCGATGGAGGGGGCGCTGGCCGGCGTATTCTCGATCGCGCTGAGCCAGGCCTATTCGCGCGAAGGCATGGGTGACACCGTGCCGTTCGCAGCAGCCGAGGCGTGGGCCGAGCGCGTGCTTGGGCCGCTGCTGGATTTCGCGGCCGAGCCGAAGACCCTGATCAACGTGAATTTCCCCGCCATCCATCCCGACGAGGTGAAGGGCATCCGCGTTTGCCGCCAGGGGATCCGCGATTACGGGCGGCTGCGAATCGTCCAGCGCACCGATCCGCGCGGTTACGATTATTACTGGTTCGGGCTCGGACCGATGGTCGAGACCCCGGGTCATTCGACCGATCTCGAGGCGGTGGCCGACGGCTATGTGTCGATCAGCCCCCTGCACCTGGATCTGACGCACGAAGCCTCACTGCACGCGCTCGGCAGTAAGTTCGGCCAGGCCTAACGGCCGCGTTCACCCCTCTGCGCGGGTGGCGGAGGCGGCGCGTTGGTCGAGGCCGCAAGCCACGTCGAGGTCGCGTTGCAAGAGCTCGTCATCGTGACCGGCTGTCCGGCCTGGAACGGGGCCGCGTAAGGCCAGCATTCCTGCGCCGTGCCGTTGTTGAGACACATCTGGCCATTCGCGGCGGTCCAGGTGCCGTTGACTACGTGACCCGCTGGCGTGGCGATCGTCGCCTGCCCTCCGGCGCTCAGCGTCACGGTGTTCATCACCCCGTTCGTCGTGACCTGGATCGGCTGCCCGACGACTTCCGAGCCGGCCGTCCAGCCCGATTGCGCAACCGCGCTTCCCGGGATTGCAACGACCAGGACGAGGGCGATTGCGGCGCGTTCGGCAATCCGGCTGTTCATCTCGCCTCCTTGTTCGTCAGGCAGGGCTGTTTCCGTGCCCCGAATTGTGAACCGCAAGGTAAACCCCGACCCCCGCGGCAATCGCCACCAGGGCGAAGAACAGCGGGCTAATACCCCCGGACGGGGCCTCGGCCAGAACAGGCGGCGGCGGGGGAGCAGCCACTGGGGGAGGCGTGACATCGACCACTGGCAGGACGCAACCGCCTGGCGTTTGGCCAGCGGCAGCGGCAGCCGCGGCGCCGCACATCGCCGCAGCCGGCGCTCCGCCACTCATCGCGGTGAGCACCGCCCAAGGATCGGTTTGCTGAACCGGCACAGTCGACGCCGCGGCGGCGGTCGATCCAAACATCAACGAACCGGCGACGAACGCGCCCAATATGCACTTCAAACCCTGGCTGGCCATTCTGTCCCTCCGGCACGGGGCTCTGCTTTGGCTGAAACACCTAGTTCAGACTGAAGTTTCATTCCACCGATTTAATGGAGAATTCTGGGCGATTCCGTCAGCCGGCGAGGGCTTCGCGGGGCCGGTCCGGGATGGCCTCGCCACGCTGCGCTTCCAGCCAGCTTTCGAACATCAAAATCGTCCACAGTTTGTGCTGGTTTGACCGACCGCGCAGGTGCTCCGCCCATGCCTCTCGGATCGGCTGTGGATGGAAGAAGCCCTCCTCGCGCAGGCGACGTTCGTCGAGGAGCGCTTCCGCCCAATCCCGCAGAGGGCCGCGCATCCAGCTGTCCAAGGGCACTCCGAAGCCCATCTTCGGACGGTCGATCAATGATGGCGGCACATGGCGGTAAAGTACCTGCCGGAGCAGCCACTTGGTCGTGCCTCCCCGGATCTTGAGGTTCACCGGCAGCCGCCAGGCGAACTCGACGACTTGGGGGTCGAGCAGCGGAACGCGAGTCTCGAGCGAGACCGCCATGGCTGCCCGGTCGACCTTCACCAGGATATCGTTGGCGAGGTAGCCGAGCATGTCCTGCGCCATCATCCGTTCGACCCCGCCGAGACCCTCAAGCTCGCGGTTGTCGTTGAGCGCCGGAACGCTGGCGGCCGATGCTCCAATCACGAACGCGCCCGGATCGCGCCACAGCGAGAGCATTCCGTCGTACAGCTCGTCGAGCGAGCCGCTGCACATCATGGCGGCGCCCTTGTGGACCTTGTCACCAAGGCGCCTCAGCCGCACGGCGCGCGGCAACAGGCCGCCGGCCGTCTCTCCGAAGCGGCTCCAGGCGGACGCCGGCACCATCGTCAGGCCTCGCGCCAAGGCAGCGCGGAGCGGCATCGGAACGCGCGCGATCTTGTTCCACAGGCCCGCGGTAATGAGATAGCGATCGTAGCCGCCGAACAGCTCATCGCCCCCGTCACCCGACAGCGCCACGGTGACATGACGGCGGGCGAGCGCCGAGATGAGATGGGTCGGGATCTGCGATGAATCGGCGAATGGCTCGTCGTACATGGCCGGCAGCCGCGGGATGACGTCCATTGCCTCGCCCGGCGTGACGTAAAGCTCGGTATGGTCGGTGCCGAGGTGCCTGGCGACGGCCTCGGCATGCTCGGCCTCGTTATAGTCCTTCTCATGGAAGCCGATGGTGAAGGTCTTCACCGGCCGCGAGGACAGCTTCTGCATCACGGCCACCACCGTCGAGGAATCGACTCCTCCCGAGAGGAAGGCGCCTAGCGGCACGTCGGCCATCATCTGGCGCCCAACCGCTCGTTCCAGAACCTGCTCGAGCGCGTCAGCGGCCGCCTTGTCGCCGAGACCGAGGGGCTCGGCCACTCCCGACCGCGCGACCTCGGCGCCCGACCAATAGTGCTCGATGACCGGCTCGGTCGCCCCGTCCCGCAGCGTCAGCATGGTTCCGGGGAGCAGCTTCGAAATTCCCCGGTAGATGGACCGCGGGGCGGGAACATCGAGATAACGGGTGAACAGCCCCAGCGCCTCGCGGTCGATCTCCGGGTCGAAATCCGGATGCTGTCGAAGCGCCTTCAGCTCGGAGGCAAACAGGAATGGCCCGCGGGTCCCATGCTGCCGGCCATAATAAAGCGGCTTTTCGCCGAGCCGGTCTCGCGCCAGCGTCAGCGTGCGGTGCTGCCTGTCCCACACGGCCAGCGCGAACATGCCGCTGGCGCGCTTCAGCGTCCCAGCGATCCCCCACGCGTCAAATCCGGCGAGAAGGACCTCGGTGTCCGAATGCCCGCGCCACTCGGCTGTCAGTTCGCGCCGAAGCTCCTCGTAATTGTAGATCTCGCCGTTCAGCGTGATGACGTATCGGCCGGCCGGAGAGTGCATCGGCTGGTGGCCAGCGGGCGACAAGTCCACGATCGACAGCCGCCGGTGGCCCAGCGCAATCCCGGCTTCGGGATCGAGCCAGATGCCTTCATCGTCGGGACCGCGATGCGCGAGCGCCCGCGTCATTCGGGTGACGATCTCGCGATC
>DASSIU010000328.1:0-3973 GCA_035691585.1 Sphingomicrobium sp.
TGGCCGCCGGCTGCCAGCTCTCCCGGTAATCACCATGCTCCTGGCGGTGCCCGACCGGCGGACAGAACAGCACGCCGTCCTTCGTCGCGACGGTGAGCAAGGTGATCTCGCTGTCGAAGGCGATATATTCCTCGACGATCACCCGCGGGCGGTCGCCTCGCATGTTGGCGACGGCATAATCCCAGGCGGAGCCGACCTCTTCGGCATTCTTGGCCGTGGTCTGGCCCTTGCCCGAGCTCGACATGACTGGCTTGACCACGCAGGGGAATGCGATCTGCTCGGACGCGGCCATCGCTTCATCGCGGCTTTCGGCGAACCGGTAATGCGAGGTGGTGAGGCCGAGCTCGTTTGCGGCGAAATCGCGGATGCCGTCGCGGTTCATGGTCAGCTGCACTGCCTTTGCGGACGGAGCGACCCGCCACCCCTCCTTCTCCAGCTCGGCCAGGGTTGCCGTGTCGATCGCCTCGATCTCGGGGATGATGACATCGGGCTTGTGTTTCTCGACCGCCGCCCGGAGCGCGTTGCCATCTAGCATCTGGAAGACTTCGAAGGCGTCGGCGAGCTGCATCGCAGGCGCATTTTCGTAGCGGTCGCAGGCAATGATCCGGCAGCCGAGCCGCTTGGCGGCGATCGCGAATTCGCGGCCGAGCTCGCCCGAGCCCAGGAGCATCAGAGTGGCAAGGTACATGGCTGGCGGATAGCGGCGCGGCGATAGCTCGGCTAGACCATGCAAACGGGGAGGAATCCATGCGCTCATTGTTGCTCGTTACCGCCGCCGCGCTGCTGATCGGTGCCACGCCCGGCACAAAACTGCTCACTCCCAACGACATCGTCGAAAAGTCTCCGGCGAGCGCGTGGAACGCCATTCCGGCTGACGACTTGATGGTCATCAATCTCGCCAATGGCGGGCGGGTGGTGGTCCAGCTGGCGCCGGCGTTCGCTCCGGTCCACGTCGCCAACATCAAGGGACTGGTCCGCGCCGGCTACTGGCAGGGCGCAACGGTCTATCGGGTCCAGGACAATTATGTCGCGCAATGGGGGCAGAACGATCTCAAGAAGCCGCCCAGCGGGATCAATCCCAAGCCGCCGTCGGAGTATTTGCGGGCCTTGAAGGGCTTGAAGGTCATGCCGCTTGGTTCCCCAGACCAGTACGCACCGAACGCCGGCTTCGCCGATGGCTGGCCGATCGCCTACAGCGCGAAAGCCGGATGGGCCAATCTCACCCATTGCTACGGAAGCGTCGGGGTCGGTCGCGACCTGTCGCCTGACACCGGGTCGGGCGGTGAGCTTTACGCGGTGATCGGCCAGGCTCCGCGCCAACTCGATCGTAACATCGCACTGGTTGGCCGGGTGATCGACGGGATCGACCGCTTCAGCACCCTCCCACGGGGGACCGAGGCGCTCGGCTTCTATAAGGACAAGGCGCAGTACGTGCCGATCGCGAGCGTTCGGCTGGCAAGCGACATGCCCGCGGACCAGCGGCCGTTATATGAGGTGATGGACACGTCCAGCGCGACGTTCCTTCATTATCTGAAGGTGCGAGCCAATCGCCACGACAGCTTTTACGATCACCCGGCCGGCGGCGTCGACGTTTGCAACGTCCAGGTCCCCGTCCGGAAGAAAGCCTGAGTCAGGCAGCCCAGAGGTGGGCGTCGCGATTCTTGTGCTGGATGATCACCGGCGCGTTGTGCGATCGCATACTGGCCTCGGCCAGCGGCAGGGCGGTCGTGCAGAACGCGCATTCAGCCGAAACGCGGCCAATGATCCAGTGCGTCCGGCCGCATCCGGGGCAGTGATTGACTTCGTGCTCCCGATAAACGGCGTGATAGCCCCGCTCATAAGGTTTCCAAGCTTCGCCGGGCGTGATCGGCATGGCTGTCGTTCCTTTCGTCGGCATGGCCAACGAGCGACCGCCTGAGCGGTTGCAGAGGGGTGCGGAGATTTAAGGTTCGGGCAGAGCGACTTAAGCCGAGTGGTTGCTCGGCCCCGACCACCCGAGAGTCAGGCGGCGTTGAGGCCGTCGAGTGAAACGGGTTCGGCGAACTCGGCGCCGATCTTGTCACCGGCGGTCCACTTAACGACTGCGTTGGCGCGCTCGCGGCCGGGCAGCATCAACCAGACGCGCGAGCCGACCTCGAACCGGCCCTCCGAGATGGCCATGAATCCGCGCTCGGAGATATTGACGATCCTCGCCTCGACTCCGCTCGCCCCAAGTTCGCGCATCTTGCCTTCGATCTCGATCGGGAGACGGGCGAAACGACGGCGCTCGCTGCCCTCGTCCTCGGCGATTCTCGCCCTGATCGACACGAAACTCATCTCCATGGCGGCTACCCGCGCGGTCCCGCAAAGGACAGGCCGATGCGCCCATCGCGAACCCAGCGCACCTGTGCCGTGACAGCGCCGCGGTCAAGGATTTGCAGGGGCAGGCGTTCACCTATGTTAGGAGCATGGGGGAAAATCACCATCGCTCCCGATGCCGAGACGTTGACCAGTCGGACGACGTGCTTGCGGCCGCGGAACTCAAGCACCGCGGTGCTGGAAACCGATGGGCAGCGGAGTTCGCTCCGCTCATCGATGTTGCGGCTCTCGCTGCGCGGGATCATCGACCCGTCGAGAAAATAAGAAGACGCCACTCGTATTGCCTCCACGCCGACCCGGAAATCTATCCATCGCGGCTTAAGGATTGGTTTGCGAAACAGGCTGAGATGCGGAATCGAAGCGATTGTGTCGTCGCGGCGACTGGCGAACGGTCGGCAAGCGATGTATGCAATCGCGGGAAGCGGGGTTCTCTTTTGAAATGAACAGGTTGGGCTCGATGTCGCGTTCTCGCTGGGTGTTTCTGGTTACGGCTGTTGCAGGACTAAGCGTCACTCCCGCGCTGG
The DNA here is from genome assembly GCA_035691585.1 of Sphingomicrobium sp. Classification (GTDB taxonomy): domain Bacteria; phylum Pseudomonadota; class Alphaproteobacteria; order Sphingomonadales; family Sphingomonadaceae; genus Sphingomicrobium. The sequence goes on from DASSIU010000328.1 coordinate 2,883, forward strand.
CCCAAATCCGACCGATGGGTGTGGTCCCGTCGACCGCTGCCAATCAGCCGAAGCGCGTGGCGCCGGCCCATCCCAAGGCCAAGCCCGACCCGCTGGCGCCCAAGGTCGGGCCCGACGCTCCAGTGCCCGGCAATCCCGATTACCAGCCCGAGCAGGCGCAGGCCGCAACGCCCGCTCCTCCGCCCGCGTTGCCGCCGGTCGTGTGGGACGTGGCTAGCGCGCAGGAGTTGCTCACTTACCTCCAGCAGGTCGGTGGCGACGGACTCAACCCGGCCGATTACGACCCCGAAGGCCTCGCGGCGGCGATCCAGACCGGTAATCCGGCGGTGATTTCGACAGCGGCGACACAGCGCTTCGACTTGATTTCGTCAGACCTCGCGCTGGGGCACGTGAAGAAGCCGGCGCGGATCGACTGGTGGGTGGTCGACAACGACCTCAATGCCCAGAAGCAGGACGCGCTGTTGCGCTCCGCCCTGGCCCGCCACGACCTCACCGCCGCGCTGAACAATCTGCTGCCTACGCATCCGCAATATGCGGCGCTCAAGGCGGCGCTCGCGGCCACTCCGGAGAACGACGAAGCCAAGCGTGATCGCATTCGGCTCAACATGGATCGCTGGCGCTGGCTGCCGAGGGAACTTGGCGACAAGTACATCATCGTCAATGTGCCGGGCTTCCACGCGACGCTGGTGCAGGACGGAGTCAATCGCTGGAAACAGCGGGCGATCGCCGGCAAGCTCTCCACCCCGACTCCGGAACTAACCGCGACTGCGACGGGGGTGATCCTCAACCCGTGGTGGGAGGTGCCCAAGAGTATCGAGCACGAAGCGGCGGGCAAGAAGGGCTTCGTCCCGGTCAAGGGCGCCGACGGCACGATCCAGCGCTGGCGCCAGCCGCCCGGGCCGACCAACGCGCTCGGGCAGATCAAGTTCGTGATGCCAAACTCGAAGGCAATCTACCTCCACGACACCAATGCGCGCAGCAGGTTCAATAGCGACACGCGCGCGCTCAGCCATGGCTGCGTCCGCACCGAGCACATCATGGACCTAGCCACCGAGCTGCTAGGGGACGACGGCGGCGAATGGACCCCGGAC
>DASSIU010000329.1:0-4483 GCA_035691585.1 Sphingomicrobium sp.
AAGATCATCGTGACCCCGGATACCTCACGATCACTCGGTCCCGGTTCCGTGCACGCCGGCGGAACTGCATTAGAACCAGTAGTCGGCGACGCGGCGCCCGTCGTGCGGCAGGTCGGTGAAGGTGTCGAAGCCGTCGAAGCGCCAGCGCACTTCGCCGCAGTGACACGACCCTTCGATCATCGGTATCGTCCTCGAGTCATGCCGATCCGCCCCTAATGCGGTGCCGGCCGGGTGGCGAGCATCTTCTGGTACGCGGGCCGCTGCGCGAGGCGTGCGGCATAGTCCTTCAGTGTCGCGTCGAGGCGATCATCGAAGCCGAGAAATCTGGCGAGATCGACGGCGAAGCCGCAGGAGATGTCCGCCGCGGTGAAGGTGTTACCGGCGACATACGGGCTCTTCCGAAGGGGTGCCGCGAGCGCGGCGGATTTGCGGATGAACATCTCGATCGCGTGCTGCGCACCCCAGTTCTGCTTCTGGTCGTCGGGCGCGAAGAAGCGCGTCGCGATGGTCACGTTGAGCGGAGCGCTCAGCGACGCCTCGCCGAAATGCAGGTAGCTGATGTACGCCGGATATTCTGGATTGGTGGGCTTGGGCACGATCGGCGTCGGCCCGTACTTCGCGCCAAGGTACTCGAGGATCGCGCAGGATTCCATCAGGCGGATGTCGCCGTCGCGAAGGCCGGGATACGAACCTGTCGGGCTAGCTTCGAGAAACTCGCGGTTCTGGAGCCGCGTTTCGAACGCGACGGGCTTGACCTCGTAGGGAAGTCCCATCTCCTCGAGCATCCAGATGACACGCATCGAGCGCGTCGGGGGCGTACCGTACACCGTGATCATTGCAGTGACTCCGTTCGGGAACGATCCAATCGACGGCAGCGGCGAAGCTCGTCGACCCGCCGCGCTTGCGATCGCCGGCGCTCAGTGCCCGAAGATCTGGACGGCGATCGTGACCTGCGCGATGAAGCCGACCGCGAACGCCAGGGTGCGCAGCCAGGGAATCGCAAACACGTAGGCGATCGGGTGCACGACGCGCGCCCAGAAGTACACTATCGCCGCGGTGGCCGTCGCGCCATTGCTCACATTGAGGTCCTGCGCGACGAGCACCAGCGCGGCGAAGACGACCAGATTCTCGACCGCGTTCGCGTGCGCCTTCATCAGGCGCCGCGCCCAAGCCGACTGTTCCGGCGGGTTCGCCGGGTAGCCCACCGTCGGCATGAGGCCCCACGTCACCATCCGTTCCAGGACGTAGGGCACCCAAAGCAGGCCGGTCAATGCAGTGACGAGGGTGAGATACAGAAGCTCCGTCTTCATGGTTTCTCCTCCTGGCCCGTTATGGGGCCAACATCGTACATCACGGTGGCGGGTCCTCCGTATTTTCCGCAGCGGCCGCTTCAGGTTCGCGAGCGTCGAGGTCGCAGACGGTGATGTCGCTCCTTTCGATTGTCGAACGAATCACTGCCCCGCGACCGGGACATCGCCGTCTTGCCGAAAGCGCGGCGCGGATGCCTTCTCAGCGGGCCCGCGCGCACGCCGGACGGCTCGAGCAGCGCCCGAGCCACGCCGCGACGCCGGGATGGGTGTCGAGCTTCACCCCCAACGCGGCGCCGAACTGGAGCCAGCTCGCGCAGGCGACATCGACGAGCGTGAAGTCGCCGAGCAGATACTCGCGGCCGACGAGACGTGCCTGCAACGCGTCGAGACATCGCATGAATTGCGAGCGGCTGTACTCGGCGGCGGCCTTGCTGCGATCCTCGGGCTTGAACGAGACTGGCGCGTCGAGGCCGTGGTAGGCCCACCCGAGCAGGTAGGCGCCGAGCTCGGTCATCGCCCACACCGTCCACGACAGTGCGTCGGCGCGAGGCTGCCCGCCGGCGGCCGGCCACAGATGCCGGTCGACCCCGTACTTCTCGCCGAGGTAAAGGAGGATGGCGCCCGATTCGAACAACGTCAGCTTGCCGTCGACGAGCGCCGGCACCTTGCCCTGCGGATTAATCGCGAGGTAGCGCGGCGATCGATGCTCGGCCTGCTTGGCGTCGATCTCGATGTACTCGTACGCGACGCCGAGTTCCTCGAGCGCCCACGCGACGCGCGTACCCGAGCTGAACGGCCATGAATAGAGTTGGATGGTCATCGTTCTCTCCTTGGAAGAACAGTGTCTTTGCATCCAGCACGCGCACGAACCCCGGCGCCCCGCCCTTGTACGAGCAATTGGGTTGGCCCGTGACGTCGGCAGTCGCCAAAAAGAACATGTCTCGGGCCTCGATCCACGCGCGATCGTCGCCGGTGAGGTGATCGCGAACCAACCGCTCCTCGATGCGGTCGGCGAGGCGCTCGGTATCGAACTCGCGCTGCAGCTCCCGGTGGCTGCGGCGGTAGAGGTTCGACATCGCGGAAATCCCTAGTGACCGCGGGCGTAGTCGAGCATGCCCTGAAAGTCCACAACGATCGCGCCGCCAATCCTCATCAGCTCGAGTCGCCCTTTCGGAAATTCGCGGACTTCATCCGGCCTGGCAAAGTTCTTCCATTCCGCCTTCACGGCGTAATGCTTCCCCGTATCTTCGGTGGTCATGTCACTCCCTCCGACAGAGGTGGCGATCTCTCGCGGTGCGAACGCACCGCCGGCCTCCACGATCCGAATAGATCGCACGACAGACATACTGATTCTCGTGATCGGGCTCGTCAAGCTGCGTTGCAGCGACTTGAACCCTGGCTCGAGCGGGTGATCCGCCTTAGGAAGCGCGGACCAGATCGAAAAGCTGGCGCGGCCCGCACCGGGGAAGCAGGCGGTGGACTACTGGAAATCCGCCGCTTCTCCGGACGTCTCTGATGGTGTCAAGCCGGCAACGCGAGGTGGACGATGGGAACGAAGGACAGATAAAGCTTCACGACGGAATTCAAGCATGAGACTCAGCTTCCGGAAAGGTTGTGAATCTCGGGAAAGAACATGTCCTTCCAGGTGCCGGGGGCTGCTTTGAGGCGTCCGGTCTTGTGCATGAATGTCACCACTTGCATGGTCCGCTCGGGCGCCATCGTGAAGCGGATATCGGGATTGTTCAGAATCTCCAGAAGCTGCGCTTTCGTGACCGACTTGTCCTTCGAGATCTCGAGATAGATATCGGCCGCCTGATCCTTGTGATGGTTGATGAAATCCGTCGCCTCGGCAAACGCCTTCAGGAACGCTGCGTAGACCTTCGGATTCTCCGAGCGAAACTTGCTCGTGGTGTAGACGACGTTCAGAGTGCCCGGGCCGCCCAGGATCTGATAGCTGTTGAGCACGGTGTGGACTCCCGAGTGCTCGAGCTCCAGGTAGGTATAGGGCGGCGAGGTGAAGTGACTGTCGACAGGTGCCGTCGGCGAGAGCAGCTCGACCATGCCGTCGGCGTGAGAAAGCGTCACGGTCAAGGGATCGAGCCTCGCGAAATTGGCCTCCCCGAACGCTTTGGCGGCAGCCATTTCCAGCAAGATGGCCTGAATCGAAACCTTTACTCCCGGCAGCGCAATGTGGTCCTTGTCGGTGAAGTCGGCAAGGGTCTTGACCCGTGGGTTGCGCGTGTTGAGCAGCATCGGCATCGAGTTCGCTGCGCACACGCCCATCACCTCGAGGTTGCCCCGCGTCTTGGCCCACATGGTCGCGAGCGGTCCGACACCGGCGAGCGCGAAGCTCAGGTTTCCGGACAGGATGGCGTCGTTCATCATTGCGCCGCCCGTGAACTTCACCCATTCCACGCTGACGGGATGGCCGATATTCTCAGCGGCAAGTGCCTTCTCATAGAGCTTCTGCTTCTCCATGACGATGAAGGTAAGCGAGCCAATGCCGTACTGTTTCGCCAGCGTGACCTTGCTGACCTCGGCAGCAGCGACCGATGTGGCCGTTCCTGCGGCCAGTGCCAGGATTGCGAATGCTTTCACGAACACTGCGGGATGCTTCATGCGTCCTCCTCGAACCGTCGGGCCGATCTCGCAACGATCGCACGACGATACGGGTGATCCGCCACGAAGCATCCCCACACAGTCCGTGATCGCGCGGGGACGAATGTACCATCGTGAAGAGCGAGCGGAATTCCGCCATCGGCTCGACGAGCCTTCCGGCCGCGAAGTCGTCGTCGACGCCGTCGCTCTGCAGGCGGCGCGCGCGTAGCGTCGGCGCTAGTCCGCGCTCATCGCGCGCTGCGCGAGCGGCCGTTGCCGCCACGCTGCCAACGCTCCCAGCCACAGCGCGCCGGCCGAGTAGACAAGGCCGCGCGCCAGCCCGCCCGGGCCGTCGGCGATCCACCCCACCGCCGTCGGCCCGACGATCTGCCCGAAGGCGAACAGGATCGTGAAGGCGCTGATGCCCGCCGCCCATTGCGCCGGCGGCAGGTTGTGCCGCACGAAGGCGGTGGTCGACGCGACGAGCGACAGGAACACCCCGCCAAACAGCAGGCCGGAGGCGATGACGACCGGCCAGTCACCGGTGAGCGCCGGCGCGATGGTGGCGACACCCA
>DASSIU010000330.1:0-11907 GCA_035691585.1 Sphingomicrobium sp.
AGCAGCATCGGGGGAGAGAGTTAATATTTGTTTACGATAAGATGAGTTCGCGACCCGGTTCGGTGACCGTATCCGCCTCGAAAAGCTGTGGATAATCGGTTCGTCGCGGAACGTGATGCAGTAAACGAGAAATAAACAGAATTCTGGGTAGTTTCTCAGCCTGACGATATTAGAGTCCGATCCCGTTCGCTGTCGCCATTTGAAGGAGGCCAAGATCATCCGTCCGGTCATTTTGTGCGGGGGATCCGGCACGCGTTTGTGGCCCGTCTCGCGCCAGCAATTCCCGAAGCAGTTGCTGCCCATCACGGGCGATCAGTCGCTCCTCCAGCAAACCGCCGCCCGTCTGTCGGGCTCTGGTTTCTCGCCGGCGATCGTGGTCAGCGGTGAGGAGCAACGCTTCTTCATCAAGCGCCAGTTGCGGGACTGCCCGCTCGAAGCGATTCTTCTCGAGCCCGCCGGACGAAACACCGCCGCCGCCGCGGCGCTCGCCGCCTCCTGGGTTCGCGCCTGCGGCCGCGACGAGCTGTTACTCCTGATGCCCTCGGACCATGTGATCGGTGACCAAAGAGCCTTCCTGAGAGCGGTGGAAATAGGTGCGGCCCATGCTGAGCAGGGGGCGATCGTCACCTTTGGCGCGCATCCAACCGCACCCAACACCCAATATGGCTATATCGAAGCAAACGCCGATCTGCGGTTCGCCGACGGCGCCTTCCCGATTGCTCGATTTCATGAAAAGCCGAATGCCGAAGAAGCGGCTGAGTACCTTGCGACCGGTCGCTTCTATTGGAATGCAGGGATTTTCCTCGTCAAGGCGAGCGCGCTGATCGAGGAGATGCGGCAGTTCCTTCCGGCCGCCGCCGATGCAATTACCGAAGCGGTCGCCGAGGCCACGACCGACGGTCTGTTCGTCCGGCCCGAGGCGGACGCGTTCCAGCGCGCCGAAAACATTTCGATCGACCACGCGATCATGGAAAAAACCCCCCGAGGGGTAGTCGTGCCGGTCCAGATGGATTGGTCCGATGTCGGCGCCTGGGATGCGGTGTGGAAGCTCGCCGACAAGGACCCGGCAAACAATGCCGTCACCGGCGATGTCGTCGCCGTCGACACGCACAATTCGCTACTCCGTTCCGACGGACGCGCGGTCCTCGCCGCCGTAGGCCTCGACAATATGGCGGTGATCGCGCTCAGCGATGCAGTGTTCGTGGCTCCCTTGGATCGCGTCGCGGATGTGAAGCCGCTGCTAGAGCAAATGAAGGCCGACGGTCGCGATTGTGTCGAGCTGCCCGCGAGGGTTTCTCGACCCTGGGGGTCATATGAGACCGTTGCCAGCGGTCCCGGCTTTCAGGTCAAGCGCATCGTCGTCGATCCCGGGGAACGTCTGTCGCTGCAGAGCCATGTGCATCGTTCCGAGCATTGGGTCATTGTCCGCGGGACGGCGGAGGTGACCGTCGGCGAAGACGTGGCAATTCTTCACGAAAATGAATCGACCTACATCCCCGCCGGCACGAAGCACCGCCTCGCCAACCCAGTTGAGGTCGAACTGGAGCTAATCGAGGTCCAATGCGGCAGCTACCTCGGCGAGGACGACATAACGCGTTTCGATGATCAATACGGCCGAGTCGATGGCAAGGAAACAACCGTTAGAGAAATCGACCGGTGACAAATGCGGCAATCGTGAGGAAAACAGGATGAACAAAATTCCCGTCCTCGTGACTGGCGGGGCAGGATACATCGGCAGCCACGCCGTGCTGGCGCTGAGGGATTCGGGTTGGCACGTGGCGGTGATAGATGACCTCTCGACCGGCAGCCGCGAGGCCGTGCCTCCCGATGTGCCGTTCTACCAGGGATCGATCACCGAACGGGTGCTTCTGGACAGCATCATCGACGAGCGCGGGATCGGCGCGATCATGCATTTCGCAGGCTCGATCGTGGTCCCGGAATCGGTTGAGCAGCCGCTTAAGTATTATGGCAATAACACGCTTGCCTCGCACAGTCTGATCAGCGCCGCAGTCGACGCGGGGGTGAAGCACATCCTGTTTTCCTCCACTGCGGCAGTCTACGGCGCGGCAGAGAAGGTGCCTGTCTCCGAGGAAGATCGGAAGGATCCGATCAATCCCTATGGCGCGTCCAAGCTGATGACGGAACGGATGCTCGCGGATGCGTCCGCGGCCTATCCGTTCAACTATGGCGCGCTACGATACTTCAACGTCGCCGGCGCAGATCCGCGAGGGCGGAGCGGCCAGCGGGGCAAAGGTTCCACTCACTTGATCAAGGTCGCCGTCGAGGCCGCGGTCGGCAAGCGAGACCATGTCGCCGTGTTTGGGACGGATTATCCAACAGCGGACGGCACCTGCATCCGCGATTACATCCATGTTAGCGACCTCGCCGCCGCCCACGTCGCGACACTCGAATGGCTGACGGAGCATCCTGATCAGGATCTCATCATAAACTGTGGCTATGGGCGCGGCCTGTCGGTGCTCGAGGTGCTCGATGCCGTAGACCGGCACACGAACCAGCCAGTGAAGCGGCTGATGGAAGGGCGCCGCGCCGGAGATCCCCCGGAGCTCATCGCGGACAATCGACGGTTACTCGAGACGCTCGAGTGGCGGCCCGCCTACGCCGACATCGACTGCATCGTCGGTGACGCGCTCGCGTGGGAAAGGAAACTGGCAGGGGCCGACGCCAACCGGCAAAGCTGAGGTATCAACTAACCGGCGCTCGCCGCTGTCAGGCTTGCTGCTTCCGGAAATAGTCGATGGTTCGTGTTAGCCCATCCTCCAGCCGGACTGTCGGCTCCCATCCGAGGAACCTTTGGGCGAGGCTGATGTCGGGACGGCGCTGCTTCGGATCGTCGGCCGGAAGCGGATGTTGGATGATTTCAGACTTTGAACCGGTGAGTTCGATGACCTTTGTCGCGAGCTCGCGAATTGTGAATTCGCCTGGATTGCCGACGTTTACGGGCCCGGTGACCTCGTCTTCGGTCTCCATCAGTGCGATCATGCCGCTTATCAGATCGTCGACATAACAGAATGAGCGAGTCTGGTTGCCGTCGCCATAAATGCTGATCGGCTCGCCCTTTAGAGCCTGGACAATGAAGTTCGAAACCACACGACCATCCGCCGGATGCATCCGCGGCCCGTAGGTATTGAAGATGCGCATCACCTTGATCGGCAGCCTGTGCTGTCGGTGATAATCGAAGAAGAGCGTTTCCGCGCATCTCTTCCCCTCGTCGTAGCAGGATCGTGGGCCGATCGGGTTTACGTGTCCCCAATAATCCTCGGTCTGGGGATGAACGGACGGATCCCCGTAAACCTCGCTGGTCGAGGCTTGAAGGATCTTGGATCCCAGGCGCTTTGCGAGACCGAGCATGTTGATCGCGCCATGGACCGAGGTTTTCGTCGTCTGGACCGGGTCATGCTGATAGTGGATCGGGGAAGCAGGGCAGGCGAGATTATAGATTTCGTCCACTTCGACGAAGAGCGGGAATGTAACATCGTGCCTGAGGAACTCGAAGCGTGGATTATCGCGAAGGTGGGCGATGTTTTCCTTGCTCCCGGTGAACAGATTGTCGACGCACAGGACGTCACAGCCCTTCTCCAGAAGCCGATCGATCAGGTGGGATCCGAGGAACCCCGCTCCCCCCGTCACCATCACGCGCTTGCGCAGGTAATATGAGCGCGCCATCACAAGTTGCCCGTTTGGCGAGCGCTAATCTCGATGGTCCAAAGATAGGTCATCAACTCTGCTCCACGGACAAACGATCGAAGTTCAATGCGGGTCATACCGCGGCGAGGACGACATCACGCGGTACGATGACCAGTATGGGCGCGTTGGGCATTCGACCTAGTTCGGACTTTGGCCGTGCGCTCGTACGCTTTGAGGGCGCAGGCACTTGCCGCGTCCCAGCTGAACGCTCTGCTAGCGGACCGTGCCTGATTACCAAGCGTTCGGCGCTTTTGAGGGTCGGTAGCTAACCGCTGAACTTCCATGGCAAGAGCATCAGCGTTGCCTTCGGACAGTATTCCACTCTGCCCGTCATTGAGCAGCGACTCCGCGCTGTCGGAAGCCGCGCAAACGATGGCCAGACCGGAAGCCATCGCCTCCAGGACAACATTGCCGAACGCCTCGGTGCGGCTCGGATGGATCAGGACATCCGCGCTCGCCACTGCTCGCGCGAGTTCGAAACCGTTCAGATGCCCGGTCAGCACCGCATGAGGTAAAGCGGCGAACAGGCCCCCGGCGGGGCCGGCGCCTACGACGAGCGATTTCACCGGCACGCCGCACGCCTGCAGGCGATTCACGATTGATATGAATTCTCGGACGCCTTTCTCGAGCACCAGCCGACCGAAGAAAAGCGCGACAACATCGTCATCGCGCCACCCATGCGTTCGTCGCCAAGCGCAATCGCGGCGGTCGGGACTGAACAGCGCCCGATCGACGCCGCGGCTCCACAAGCTGACCTGCTCGTCGCCGCGGATGCTCTTCATCTCCACGACGATGCCCGGCGTCGGCGCGAGCACATGGTCGCTCCGGCGATAGAAGCGGCGAAGATGCGCCTCGGCCAGCGGTCGCGCCCAGGCTAGCCCATAATAGTCGAAATAGGTCTCGAAGCGGGTATGCAGGCTGGCGACAATCGGAACCCCAAGCTGCTTCGCGAGGCTTTGCGCACGCGTGCCGAGAATATCGGGCGTGGCGACGTGAATGAGGTCTGGCGCGAAGCGGCGAATATCCTTGCGAATGGCTCGAGGGAGCGTGAGCGCAAGCCGGAACTCGGTACGGATCGGCAGCGCCACCGACGGGACTGGGACCAGTTCTCCTTCCGGTTCGAACGCGGGCGCGTCCGTCACGGGCGAGTAGACGCGAACCCGATGCCCGTGATCTTCGGCGTAACGGACCAGTCGATTGAGCGCCTGGTTGGCACCCTCGCGGATGTAATTGTAATTGCCCGAGAATAGAGCGATCCGCATCCTAGAGCCGCCAAAAGCTCCGCGCGAGCCGGCTTGCCGCGTGCCGTGAGAGCAACCGATCCGCCAGGCCGCATTTTGCCGGGCCGAGCTTCTCATACGTGTTCAGGACAAAGAGGCCATCGGAGTTGCCGCCACGGCCTCGCCGCGACCGTCCGCCTCGTCGGCAAAAACGGTGCGCCGCCCGAGGTTCGGGTGGAGGAACAGGACGGGCAGCTTCAGGAACAGGAGCTCGGAATGGATGAAGCCGTCGACCATCCGCTCCCACCACCGGTCATGGCGCTCCCCATGCGAGTCCAGCCAGCCGTCGTAGGGCGCCCAATGGCTCGGCTCGTCCTGTTCGATGATCCGGAAGATCTTGGTCAGCATGGCGTCGCTGAGGACATGCGGATTGCGAAGCAGGATCTCGACCTGCTTGTATCCCCGCCTTTCGGTCAGGGAGATCACCCGGCACAGTCTTCCGAACAGATCATTGCGGCTCACGACCTGCATCTTGTCCAAGTCGTCGATGCTCTTGCCGAACATGATTCCGACGAAGCGATCGATGTGCCCGCAGGCGCTGTCCACGGCGTAGGGCATCACTCCTCGACGCTCGAACCAGCGTCTGAACATCATGTAATGCTTGCGCTCATCGACCCGGTGCTTTTCGATCCTGGCGATCAGGTCATAGTCCTGGGGCCAGCGCGCCTTCACCGCCGCGCAGAGGTCGTCGATCGCCGTGTATCCGCGATGCTCATTGTAGATGTAGATCGATCCCAAGAGGTCGAGATAGCGTTCTCGGAACCAGGCGCGCATTCCCATCAGAATCCCGCCAACGTCGATGTCGTCATTTCGTTGCCGGCTCCTCGTCGGAATGGCGCGTCCGCAGCTTCGCTACCTGTGATCGGGACACGGCAGGGGCGCTGTTCCCCCACGAATTGCGCACGAACGTCGAGACCGCGGCGACCTCGGAATCGCTCAGCTTCCACGCGAACGGCGGCATCGCCGGCGCGGTTGGCTTGGCCGGAGTCGGCACGGACCTGCTGCCCTCCAGGATGATCCTGATGATCGTGGTCGGATCGTGCGCGTGGACCGGAACGTCGCCCGCCAGGGGCGGGAAATGTCGCACCTGTCCTTCTCCATTCGGCCCATGGCAACCCGAACAGCTATCGACGTAAATCGCTTCGCCGGATCGCATCACAGCGTCATCAGGACGTTTCAGCACTGCGGCTGGCGTGTGGGGCGGCAGGGCCTTCAGGTAGGTGGCAATTGCGGCGAGATCGGAATCGCTCATCCGGCTTGTGGAATAATAGATTACCTCCTGCATTGAGCCGGAAGCCGTCGCGCGCGCATTTCGACCGCTACGGAGATATTCGACGATGTCGCCCGTGCTCCAGCTGGCAAGGCCCTGCCGTGGATCGCTCGTGAGGTCGAGCGCGACCCAGTCGTTGAGCCTCGAGCCTTCCAGCGCATGGTTGTTGCGGTCGGCCAGAAACAGGTTCTTCGGCGTGTGGCATCCGCCGCAATGCCCCGGCCCGGAGACGAGATAGGCGCCCCGGTTCCACTCCGCGCTCATCGCCGGATCGGGCCGGAACTCGCGCGGGCGAAAGAACAATGCATTCCAGATCGCCATCAACGGGCGGATGTTGAGCGGGAACGGAATCCGGTTCGCGGGCTTGACCTGGTAGATGGGCGGGAGAGTCCTGAGATAGGCCCAGATGGCATCCACGTCGGGGCGGCTCAAGCGGGTGAAATAGGTGTAAGGGAAAGCCGGGTAGAGGTTCTTCCCACCATGCGCGATCCCCTTGTGCATCGCACGGTAGAAATCCGCTTCCGTCCACTTGCCGATACCGGTCTTCGGATCCGGCGTGAGATTGGCCGAAAAGATCATCCCGATGGGTGTGCGGATCGCGCGTGCACCCGCAAAGGGCTGCGCGCCGGCAGCGGTATGGCACGCCTTGCAATCCCCTGCGTCGACGAGATAGCGGCCACGGGCGACCGGATCGCCGCTGGCCTGACCCGGAGCATCTGGCGGAAAGACGGCGTCCGATGACGGTCCCCAGGCCGCGGCGTCGGCGGAGATGTCGTCGTCATTCGCGCCGGGCAAGCCTATCGCCCCTCCCCCCGGGTCGTTCGTGCCCTGGGGAACCGCCGGTGGTTGCTGGCGATAATATCCGTTCGCGCAGGCTGCGACGAAGGTTGCGAGAGAGACCCAAAGCGTGATCGCGGGAATCCGGCTGCACCTCATGCCTGTACAAGCGGTCCTGGCGCTTTGACGTACTGCTTCACGATCGCGTCGGCACAGTGATAGCTCAAGGCCGCGACGGTCCCCATCGGATTGTAACCGGCGTTTTGAGGGAAGGCATTCGCACCGGGCACAAAGACGTTCGGCACGTCCCAGCTCTGCAAATACCGATTGAGCGCGCTGCTCTTTGGGTCCGATCCCATGATCGCGCCCCCGGTCGTGTGGGTCGTCTGGTATGGGCTGATGTCGTACGCCCCGCTACGCTTGGTCTCCTTCACCTCCCGACCTCCCATGGAGCGCCCGATCGCCGCCGCCTTGTCGGTCAGGAAATCGCTCATGCGGTGCTCGTTGTCGGTGAAGTCGAACGTCATGCGCATCAGCGGCCGGCCTAACGTGTCCCGCCAGGTCGGATCGAGGTCGAGGTAGTTCGTACGGTGGCTCATCACCGCCCCGTGTGTGATGATCGGCACCGTCTTCAGGTAATTTGCCGCGATCGCCCGCTTGAATCCCGCGCCCCACTTCGGGGTCTTGTCGGGCACCGGATGCGTTTCAATCGGCCGTGCGCCGGTATTGAGAGCGCCGAGATAGCCGCCACCAATGAACCCCAACCCGGTGTGATCGAAATTGTCCCCGTTGAAGTCATCGATGATCATTCCGAGCGCGCCGGCGCCGATGAAGGGATTGGTGATCTTGTCGTCGTAAAACACGTTCACTGACGAAACGATTTGATATGAGTAATTCTTGCCCACCGTGCCTTTCCCGGTGCGCGGGTCATAGGGCACGCCTATTCCCGAGATCAGGAGCTGCCGCACATTCTCCAACATGAAAGCCGAGAGGATGACGATGCTCGCCGGCTGGAAACCAAGCGCGCCGTTCTCGTCGACATAGCTGACGCCCGTCGCGTGGCGGCGATCACGAGTCAGCTCGACCTTCAGCACCTCGCAATAGGTCCGAAGCGTGAAGTTCGGCCTCGACATCAGCACGGGCAGGATGGTCGTTTGCGGGCTCGATTTTGAATCGTTTCCGCAACCGAACTTCTCGCAGAAGCCGCAATAGGTGCACTGGGCGAGCTGGACGCCCAGCGGGTTCGTGTATGCCCGCGACATGTTGGCCGCGGGATGGGGGAATGGGTGGTAGCCGAGGCTTTCGGCCGCCAGCGCGAAGAGCGTCGGGCCGTAGGTCATTTGAAGCGGCGGATTCGGGTATTCCCGCGAGCGGGCCCCTTCAAACGGATTGCCCCCCGGCTCGACCTTTCCGTTCAGGTTCCCGGCTTTGCCGGACACGCCGCAGAGATATTCGAACTTGTCATAATAGGGTTCCAGCTCGGCGTAGGTGACCGGATAATCCTGGATCGTCATGTCGTCGGCGTTCACGGCGTTTGCGCCGTAACGCTGGAGATTGTGGCTTCGGGCCGCGAAGTCCGAAGGCAGGAAGCGCCAGACCTGCCCGTTCCAGTGCACACCGCCACCCCCAACCCCCGCTCCGGGCAGGAATGACCCGAGCCGTCGCATTGGGAGCGCGAGCTGATCCGGCTTGTTGCGGAAGGTCAGTGTCGTGTGAGCGACGTTCTGGAACAAATGATGGCGCCAGAAATATCGGAGCTCGTCCTGGTCGAACGGAAGCGCAAAATCGTTCGGCGTATTGCGCCAGCCGCCACGTTCGAACGCCAGTACGTTCAAGCCAGCGGCGGTCAATGCTTCGGCCATGATCGCGCCGGTCCAGCCAAAGCCAACCAGGACGACGTCGACGATCGGTTCGGGCATCAGCCGCGTGACCGCCATTCGGGCCGGCCCAGCAGGCCGACCGGCGGAAGGTTGTAAGCCTCACCAAAGCGGCCCACGAAGGGCCGGAAATCATAGCGCGCGCCTGGAAACCCGATCATCCGCCACGGCTCCATGTCGCGATTGCCGCCGTAGATCGGGTCCGAGAAATATCCTTCGATCGTGTTCTGTAGCAGCAGGGCGAAGAAGGCCTTGCCGTCCGTGCTCGAACCCAGTTCGGCTTTCCCGTCCTCAAGCGCCTTCAGCATTTCGTCCTGTGAAGCTGGATCGAGGGCGGCGAAGGCCCGGCCACGCGTAGCCGTGCTCCAGCCGTCAATGGCTGGAATTGCCGCCCGATAAACTTGCGCGGGCGTCCCCGCCTGCCATCCCTGCGTCGGCAATCCCTTTGGAAACGGTGGCTCCAAGTAGAAATGATCGCCTGCGCCATATGGTCCGCCGAGCTGGCGATCGATGAAGCGCGGTACGTTTGCTTCGATCGCTCCGGGTCCTGTCGAATCGTTCGGGATCAGGCGCGCGAGCGCGGCCTCGATGAAAGCGGCTTCGCTTGCACTGAAGAAAATGTATCCCGGACGCTCATCGGGGCGCTCTGGCCGGTCGGTTAGTCCAGACGACCAAGGAAGGCGCCGTCGAATCGTCTCGCCGAAAGCTCGAACCGGCCGCAGGGCGAAAAAAGCCGAAATTCCGGCTCCCGCCAAAAGGGCGAAGCGACGCGAAACGCTGTGGCTCATTCCCGCTCCGATAATTGGGACGCCGGTGTGAGAAGGGTTCTCCCGCAAAAAGGTTCATTGCGAAGCCGAAAGGATTGGCGTGGGCCTCACTTTTTTCGCGAAGGGCTAAACGCCTGAATCACAGTCGAAGCGTTATAAGTTTTGGACTAAGAGACCGAAGAGTCCCATGCGCCACCGCTGGCGCGTGTCTGCCATGGGAGAGCGTGGAATGTTCCTGAAGAACTGCTGGTACATGGGCGGCTGGGATCACGAGGTCATGGACGGCAAGCTGCTCGAGCGGCGCATCCTTGATCAGCCGGTCGTCTTCTATCGCGGGGAAAGCGGCCAGATCGTCGCGCTGGATAATCGGTGCTGCCATCGCGGCGCCAAGCTGTCGCAGGGACGCATCGAAGGCGATTGCGTTCGCTGCATGTATCATGGGCTGAAGTTCGACCCGACCGGCAAGTGCGTGCAAATCCCTGGCCAGGACCGCATTCCGCCGCAACTCGGAGTGAAGAGCTACCCCCTAGTGGAGAAGCAGCATTGCATGTGGATCTGGATGGGCGATCCGGCACTCGCCGATCCGGACAAGATCCTCGACATTCCCTATCTCGAAGATCCGAAGTGGAAGGGCATTCCGGCCTATCTCCACTACGATTCCAACTACCTGCTGATCGTCGACAATCTCAGCGATTTCAACCACCTAGCCTTCGTCCATACGAACACGCTCGGCGGCTCGGAGGAATATGCCTACGTCACCAAACCGGTGTCGATCGATCGGCTGCCCAACGGCTTCCATGTCGAGCGCTGGCACAAGAACAGCGATCCGCCCCCGTATCTGCGCAAGGTCATCAGCAACAAGAATGACAAGGTGGATCGTCGCAACATCGCGCGAATGCTGGTTCCCGGCATCTTCCTCATGGACACCATGTTCACGCCTGCGGGCATGGGAGCCGAAGGAGCGGGAAAGGAAGGCACGCTCGAATTTCGCAACTGCCAGTTCATGACTCCGGAAACGGAGCGCACGACCCACTTCTTCTGGAACTACCTCAACGATTTCGAAGGCGCGGACTATACGATCTCGATGTCGCTGCTCGACAGCCTGATTGAGGGCTTCATGGAGGACAAGGAGATCATCGAAGAGCAGCAGAAGATGCTTGACGCGGATCCCAGCTTCAAACTGGTCGCCGTCGCGGCTGATGTCGCCTTGTCGCACTTCCGGTACGTGATGGACAAGCTGATCCGCGAGGAACAAGCGGGCGTGCCCGTTCCGCACGCCGCGGCCGCCATCGCCGCCGAATAGCGCCGCCGCTTCTCCTGTGAGCAATCCCGTGCAGGCCAGCGGCACTTTTCCCGTAGAGGTGGTTGACGTTCGAGCTGAAGCGCTCGAGGTGATGAAACTGGAGCTGCGGGCTGTCGGCGGCGGGCAGCTACCGGCATTCGAGCCGGGCGCGCATCTCGACGTTCACCTGCCCAATGGCATCATCAGGCAATATTCGCTGACGAACGACTGGCGAGAACGCGACAGGTACGTGATCGGCGTCGGACGGGCGGTGGACAGCAGGGGCGGCTCGAGCTTCGTGCATGGCAGCGTCCGCGCCGGAACCCAACTGACAATCAGCGCCCCGATCAATAATTTCGACCTCGACCCCGCGGCGGAGCGGTTCCTGTTCATTGCGGGCGGCATCGGAATCACCCCGATCATGGCGATGATCCGTTGGTGTGCCGCCAACGCCAAGCCTTGGCGCCTCATCTATGCGGCGCGCAGCCGTCAGCGGGCGGCCTTCTACGAGGAATTGTGCGCCCTCGCCGGCCCGGGCGCGCAATTTCACTTCGACGACGAAGCCGGACAGGTGCTCGACGCCGCCGCGGCGATCGCCGCCAGGAGCGACGGCGAGTGGATCTATTGCTGCGGGCCGGCCCCGCTGATGGACTCGGTCAAGGCCCTCACCGAACATCTACCCGCGGGCACAGTGCGCTTCGAATGGTTCACGACACCCGATGATGACGAGCCGCGGGAGTCGAGCGCCTTCAAGGTGCACCTTGAACGCAGCGGAACCGAGTTGGACGTGCCCGAGCACAAATCGATCCTCGAAGTGCTCGAGGAAAACGGCATCGAGCATCCCTTCTCGTGCCGGGAGGGGCTTTGCGGGACATGCCTCACCAACGTGCTCTCGGGCGAACCCGATCACCGCGATTATGTGCTGACCGACGAAGAGCGAGCGTCGGGC
>DASSIU010000331.1:0-7146 GCA_035691585.1 Sphingomicrobium sp.
CAGTCGCGCTCCGACGGGCGGCTCACGTTCGGATGCTACGTTTATGACGTTCAGAAGGGCCGCGAGATTGCGCGCAAAGGGTTCGTCCTAACGCCCGGCGAATGGCGCCGTGCCGCGCATAAATGTTCGGGCCTCGCCTATTCCGCAATCACCGGCGCACCCGGTATCTTCGATACTGAAATAGCCTATGTCGCGGAAAGCGGCGTCGGAGAGGGTCGCATGCGCCGGATCGCCGTGATGGATAGCGACGGCTACAATCACCGTTACGTCACGGCCGGTGAGGCGATGGCCCTCAGCCCACGGCTCGCGCCAAAGGGTGGGCAACTTGCTTATGTCAGCTTCGCCGGCGGCAAACCCAACGTCCGAATACTCGATCTCCGCTCGGGCCAGGAGCGCCCGTTGGTGCCGGCCAACGCCATCACCTTCGCGCCGCGCTATTCGCCCGACGGAAGCCGGATCGCTTTCTCCATGATGCTGGGCTCGAACAGCGACATCTTCATCGTCGGAGCGTCGGGCGGCTCACCGCTCAGATTGACCACATCGCCCGGGGTCGACACCGACCCCAGCTTCTCGCCCGACGGGGCCAAGATCGTGTTCGAGAGCGATCGCGGCGGATCGCAGCAGCTTTATGTCATGAACCCCGATGGCACCGGCCAGCGGCGGATCAGCTTCGGCGGCGGTTGGTATGCGTCGCCGTCCTGGAGTCCGGACGGCCAGTGGATCGCCTTCACCCGCCGCGGCCAGGACGGCCGGCGGATCGGGATCGTCAAGCCGGACGGGACCGGTGAACGCCTGCTCACCAGCGGGCCAGGCGACGAAGGACCGGCCTGGGCCGCGAGCAGCCGGGAAATCCTGTTCCAACGCGCCGACACGACCGGGCGCTCGGGCCTCTACCGAATCGCCCTCGACGGCAGCGAACCCCGGCAGATGACCATTCCGCAGGATGGATCTGACCCGGACTGGTCCGGAGTGATGGACTGATGCCCAAGACACCCGCCCTGATCGTCGCGCTGGCCTTGGTCGCGAGCAGCGCCTCCGCACAGCTCCCAGGCTTGCGAAAGTACACGCCGGCCGATCGGCAGCGGCAGCAACAGCAGCAGCAGCCACTACTCACCGGCATCGACGCTCTGCGCGCCGACTTCGCTGCCCAGTCGGGAGCGACCACCGTCTATTTCGGTAGCAACAGCGCAATTCTTGCCCCGCAAGCGAAAAGCTTCCTCACCGCGCAGGCGGCATGGCTACGGCGCCATCCGGACGTGGTCGTCCGGATCGAGGGCTATGGCGATTCGGGCGACACGCGCGATCATGCGCTCGCCATGGGGGCCGCGCGCGCGGCCGAATCCCGCGACTTCCTAATTCTTTTAGGTGTGCCCACGGCGCAGGTGTCGACCACCAGCTGGGGCAAGGAGCGGCCGGGCCTCGGCCGCGCAGTAACAGTGCTCGTTCAGTAAACTCAGGCGGCTCGGCGATGGCAGCCGGTCGCGGTCAGCCAGGCGCGCGCCTGGCGCTGCGCTTCGGCGATCTCGCGCGCGGTCATCTCGCAGGCGATCTCGGCCCGGCATTCCTGGCCGCGGGTGCTGCCCGAGAGAGCCGCGAGGTTGAACCATTTGTGCGCTTCGATCAGATCTACGGCGATCCCGCCGCGACCCGTCGAATAGGTCACTCCAAGCTCGAACAGCGCATCGACATCGCCGGCTTCGGCGTCGGCAAGCCGGCTCTGGAGCAGGAACTCCGCGCTCTTCTGACTAATCGCCCCCATGATCTCGTGTCCCCTCATTCCCTCTGTTGGCTGAAGTTCGTCCGCCAACGGCAAAGAAATGGTTAACGCGATTCAACCATGATCGTCATCGCGGGCTGCCGGAGGCGTTCCGGCCCGATCATCAGACAACGATATTGTCGATCAGGCGCGTCTTTCCGATCACTGCCGCGGCGATAAGGCGCATATCTCCGCGAGGTTCATCGAGCGGCTCGAGCGAGACGGCGTCGACGAGGGCGAAATAGTCAACGCGCGAGAAGCCGGCGCGGCCAAGGGTGTCGCGCGCATCATCGAGCACATTCGCGACGAGGGCGCCGCGAAGAATCGCCGCCTTGGCGGTCTCGAGCGCACGGGGCAGCGAAGCCGCCTGCTTCCGCTCCTCTGGAAGGAGGTAGGCGTTGCGGGACGAGAGCGCGAGGCCGTCCACCTCGCGCACCGTCGGCGCCGCGACGATCTCGACCGGAATGTTGAGGTCGCGGACCATTCGCCGGATTACCGCGAGTTGCTGAAAGTCCTTTTCCCCGAACACGGCAAGATCCGGACGTATCGCCAGCAGCAACTTGGCGACAATTGTGGCGACGCCATCGAAATGGCCGGGCCGCGCCTTGCCCTCCCACCGCTCGGACACTCCCGAGACGCTGATCTTCGTCGAAAAGCCGTCGGGGTAGATGTCCTCGACAGAGGGCACCCACAGCAGGTCACATCCGGCCTCTTGCAGCATGCGCGCATCCTGCTCTTCCCGGCGAGGATATCGCGAAAAGTCCTCATTGGGACCGAACTGCGCCGGATTGACGAAGATCGACGCCGCTACCTTGTCGGCGCCTTTTCTCGCTTCCTCGATCAGGGCCATGTGGCCCGCATGGAGCGCGCCCATGGTCGGCACCAGCGCGAGCCTGCCGGCGATTCCATCCCGGGCGCGTGCCAATTCTTCACTGTTACGAACGATTTGCACGCGCTCGCGCCCTCAGTTAGTCTCGCGTGGGGCGGCGTTTCGACACCGCAGGGGAAAAGATCAAGCATGACCCAGCCGCATTTCATCGTCTTCGCCAACGAAAAGGGCGGGACGGGCAAATCGACGACGGCGGTCCATACCGCGATCGCGCTCGCCGCCTCGGGGCACCGTGTCGGCGCGCTCGACCTCGACAGCCGGCAGCGGACGATGACTCGCTATCTCGAGAACCGAGATGCGACCATGCGCCGGCTCGAGAAGGACCTGCCGCAGGCGGCATATGAGGTTCTCGAAGACCAGACCGAAGACGCTCTTTCGGGAGCAATCGGCCGTCTCGCCGAAAACGCTGATGTCATCGTCATCGATACCCCCGGCCGAGATGACCCGGTTGCCCGCGCCGCGATCCTCAGGGCGGACACGCTGGTCACCCCGATGAACGACAGCTTCGTCGACCTCGACCTCATCGGCCAGGTCCATCCCGAAAATTACAAGATCACCAGGCCGAGCTTTTATGCGGAGTTGATCTGGAACAGCCGCACCCAGCGCGCGAAGGTCACGGGCAAGAGCGTCGATTGGGTGGTGCTTCGGAATCGTCTCCAGCATATCGAGTCGCACAATCTGAAGCGGGTCGGCGCCGCGCTCGACGAGCTGGCGCGACGCGTCGGCTATCGCGTGATTCCCGGCCTCGGCGAGCGCGTCATCTACCGCGAGCTGTTTCCCAAGGGACTTACGCTCATCGATCTCCAGCAACTCGGTGAGGTTGGCATCGCCCACATCACCGCGCGCCAGGAGTTGCGCGAGATGATCGCCGGATTGGGCATTCCCGGCGTCGACGAGGTCGAGCAGAAGGTCGCCTAGATAGCGCTAGTGGATTGCGTCGCCGCGCTCCCAATGACAGGAGCGCGCCATGACCCACCAGTTCAACCCCACCATTCTTCGCGAATATGACATCCGCGGCATCGTCGGCGACACGCTGAACGAAGACGACGCCTACGCGCTCGGCCGCACCTTCGGCAGCCAGGCGCGAGACGAAGGCGCTCGCCGGATCGCCATCGGTCGTGACGGGCGGACGCACAGCGGGATGCTCGAAGCAGCGCTGATTCGCGGGCTCACGGAGAGCGGAATCGACGTGTTGCTGATCGGGCAAGGCCCCTCGCCGATGCTCTATTTCGCCACCTATTACCTGGATGTCGACGGCGGAATCCAGGTGACGGGAAGCCACAACCCGGCCGACTACAATGGGTTCAAGCTGTTGCTGAAAGGCCGATCGGTCTTCGGACAGGAAATCCAGGCGATCGGCCGGCGAGCAAGCTCCGGCGACTGGCTCGCGGGTAGTGGGGCCGTTGAAGAGGTCGACATCCGCGAGGCCTACGTCGACCGCCTGCTCGAGGGCTTTTCGGGCAAGCCGTATCGCATCGGCTGGGATGCCGGGAACGGCGCCGCCGGGCCGATCCTCGATATGCTGGTCGAACGGCTGCCGGGGCAGCATTTCGCCATCTACACGAACGTCGATGGAACCTTCCCCAACCACCATCCCGATCCCACGGTCGAAAAGAACCTCGAGCATCTGAAGGGGCTCGTCGCCGACAAGCAGCTCGACTTCGGCATTGCCTTCGACGGGGACGGCGATCGCATTGGCGCGGTCGATGCGAAGGGCCGCGTCATCTGGGGCGACCAGTTGCTGATGATCCTCGCTGTCCCGGTGCTTCAGGAGCTGCCTGGGGCGACCCTCATCGCCGACGTAAAAGCGAGCCAGGCATTCTTCGACCGCGTCGCCGAGCTCGGTGGCCGGCCCCTGATGTGGAAGACCGGCCATAGCCTGATCAAGTCCAAGATGAAGGAGACGGGCGCGCCGCTCGCGGGCGAAATGAGTGGCCACATCTTCTTCAAGCACCGGTGGTACGGCTTCGATGACGCGCTTTACGCGGCCATTCGGCTGATCGAGGCCGTAAGCGCAAGCGGCAGGAGCCTGACCGAGATCATGGATGCGATGCCCAAGACAATGGCCACGCCCGAGCTCCGGTTCCAGGTCGACGAGAGCCGCAAGTTCGCGATCATCGAGGAGGTGCGCGACCGCCTCTCCACCGACGGCGCGACGGTCGACGCGACGGATGGCGTGCGGGTCAGCACCGGCGACGGTTGGTGGCTGCTTCGGGCGTCGAACACCCAGGACGTGCTCGTCGCGCGCGCCGAGGCAGCAGACCAGCAGGGGCTCGACCGGCTTGTCGGTCAAATCGACGAGCAACTGGCCCGATCCGGCGTTGAACGGGTCGAAGCCGTTCACTGAGCTCGACTTGGGCTGACCCGCGGAGGGAATGTCGCGGGTCAGCCCTCTAGCCAGGGGGCTAGATCGCAGGGTGCCGGAGAGTGGGTGGTTTCCAGCGCCCGATTGGTTCATCCCCGAGAGGATTTGTAATCTCAGAAGGCGCTGCTGATTCCGATGATCAAGCCCGCGTGGCGGCGTTCCCGCAGGCCGTAAATCGCGGCGCTTCCGCTTCGAACGGTAGCCGCCGCGTGCAAGGTTACGGGACCCGTGCTTCGCGCAACTCCGATGCGCGCATCGACGATTGTCTTATACTTGCCCTGACTGGCGCTGTGGCCGAGAGCTGTGAGGGCGCCCAGCTCTCCATCGACATACAAGGTCCGAGCAAGATCGACGTGCCCGCTGACTTCGGCGCGGACCGTCCAACGAGCGAAACCGAGATAATTTGGCGAGACCGACAGCCGGGCGCCCAAAATCTTGCCGATCAGTCCGGCATAAATCTCCGTATAGTCCCGCCCGGAACTCACGCCCGAATAATGCGAATAATGTGAGTAGACGACGCCGACGTCACCGTTGAGCCCCGAACGGAATCTCTCCGCGTAACCGCCGTTGAGGACAAGTCCGAGCGGCTTCAGGCCATCGCCGCGGGTCGCGACAACGCTTCCCGAAGCTGCTGCATAGAGTCCGTTCGCAGCATCGTAGCTGAGGTCTAGGATTCCTACGGGACGTCCGTCGCTGACCGAAACGCCGCGAAACCGGTCGTCGCTATAGATCGAGGCAACGGCACCAACCTCCGCCCGTGCAGCCGTAGAGATCAGGACAGCAGCGAAAGCGGCCAGGCTCGCGGCGGCGAAGCGGCTAGCGCCCGGCCTCCCCTCTCGCCGGCCTGCTCGACCCGCACGCGCAGTCACAGGCGCCCACCGCCCGAACCAGGGTCGCACAGGCGTCAATCGCCCCACCGCCGTGGCGCAGCGACACGAGCGCGAGCGGCGCGGACGGCCGTCGCTCGCGGATCAGCGCGACGAGGCCGCTCACATGCGCGGCTGCGAAAGAGCTCCCGTTGACGAGAAACCATCGACCTCCCGGCTCCGTGGTCGGAACCTCGCGCCCCGGCGCCACATAGACTTCGCCGTGCGACCCCGCTGCCGGCGCGTCGGAAACGGCAATAACGCCCGGAAGTGATGCCGGGAACCCGCCGCCGGGCAGTCTAGGGTCGAACGCTGCGACGACCGCCGTTCCGCGCGCATAAGCGATGCCCAGAATCTCCCTGAGAAGCCGGGCGTCGGGTCCGCTGAGGCTGAGGTTGATGACATCCGCCTTGTTCTCGACCGCGAAGTAGAGGGCCTTGGCGAGGCTTAACGTGTCGCATGAGGTCGAGCCGCGGTTCTGCCAGCACGCTCTCAGGCCCAGCAACCTTGTGCCGGGCGCGACGCCGACAATTCCAAGATGGTTGTCGCCCTTGGCGGCGATGATTCCAGCCACCGCCGTCCCGTGCTGCTCGGCGACCAGCGGCTGGCCTGAAACGAAATTGCGATTGACCGCGACCTGCCCGGAAAGATCGGGGTGACGATCGTCGATGCCGCTGTCGATCACCGCGACGCGGGTGCCGCGTCCGTCGGCGATTCGATGGAGCTCGGCGAGGTGCCATTGCGCCGCGGCCGGCTCCGCCGCGAACAGCGGGTCATTCGGTGCCGCGGCACGCGAGCTATAAAGCTCGACCGGCTCGGCCCAGGACACATCGGAATCATGCGATACCTGCGCCGCCGCCGCGCTGGTCGGGCGCCCGTCCGGGACGAGCATCACGAAGCAGTCGACGCCGATCATCGGCATTGGCCAATTGTCGACCAACGTCAGTCCGTATTTGCGCGCGACGCCCTTCGCCACCCGCTCACGGGCACTTCGACCGAGCTCGTCGCCATAACCTCCGCCATAGCCTCCCCCGGCCCGGAAATGATCGGGCGGAATCCGCACCATGACCAGGATCTCACGTTCGCTGGTTGGCGCCGGTGCACTCGACGCCGCCGCGGGCACGTAGGAACCCGCGGCCACCGCGGCGAGAATGACCGCCAGCAGCCGCCAAAGACGCTTCCACGTCATGACTTCGCTCCATCGATCGGCTGGGCCAGTTTCACCACGGAGTCCGTCTGGAGCCGGTTAAGCGCCACTTGCCGCAGCCTG